>JAYVAQ010000306.1:0-2402 GCA_043750875.1 Rhodanobacteraceae bacterium | reverse complement strand
ATACCCCGCGTGATGAACGTAGCGCGCGCGCGGCTGCCTGGCGCGCCGCACCGCCCGGCCATCTGGCAGCACATGACTCACCTGATTCCCCCAGTCACCTGCAAAACAATGAGCGTGCTGTAACAATCGCAATAGCTCAGACATTCACACCGTCGGCTACCACCGACAAGACGCCCGAGAATTCATTATGACGCCACTCTCTATCGCACCCGCGCGCTTTTTGCTGCGGCCCTGCGAACCCGACGATTTGCCTGCCCTGGAACGCTTTGCCGCGGCGAGTCCAGTCGGCATCACGACCCTACCGAACAATCGCGCAGCACTTGCGGATCGGCTCGCGCGCTCATGCCACGCGTTTGCCACCGAGGATGCCAGTGGCGAGGAGATTTATCTATTTGCGCTGCAGGAAATTGGCAATGATCGGGTTATTGGCATTAGCGGCATCGCCGCGCGCGCGGGCTTTTCAGACCGCTTCTATAGCTTTCGCAATGAGTTTGTAGTGCACCGCAGTAGCGCTCTGGGCGTTAGCACCCGCGTGCACACTCTGCACTTGTGTCACGATTTGACAGATGTAAGTTTGCTTATTAGTTTTCATATTGACGCAGCGTATGCGCATACGCTGGCGCCGCAATTGCTTTCGCGTGCGCGCTTGCTTTTTATTGCGCAACACCCAGAGCGCTTTGCCGACCGCTTGGCTGCAGAAAGCGCGGGCGTGGCGGATGACAATGGCCGCTGCCCGCTTTGGGACGCGGTCGGTCGCCGCTTTTTTGGCATGGACTACCCGGCAGTGGAGCGCTTAACCGGTGGCCGCAGCAAGTCGTTTATCGCCGATCTTATGCCGCCCTCGCCGGTCTATGTGCCGCTGTTGCCAGAAGAGGCGCAATGGGCGATTGGGCAGCTGCACCCAGTTGCGGAACTGCCGTTTTCTATTTTGCTCGATGAAGGCTTTGATACCGATACTTACGTCGACATTTTTGATGGTGGCCCAACCGTGCAAGAACGCATTGCGATGTTAAAGACCGTCGGCCGCGCGCGTGTGCTTGCTGTGCAGTGCGCTGAGCCGCCACACTCTGAGCCGGATCAACGATGGCAGATTGTCGCCAGCGCATCGCTGGGGCAGTTTCGGGCAGTGTTAACGCGAGCAACGACGAGCCCTGAGCGAGTCACGTTAGATCGGGTTGTTTTGGATGCGCTGGGGGTAACGCCGGGGGAAATGGTAAGGGTTGCGGAGTTGGACGTGGTCAATACTGTGGTGCACTCATGAGCACACGTTGGCAACTGCGCCTAGCGCAAAGCGATGACATCACCGCACTCAGCGCCTTTTTAGCTGCGTCAACGCTCGAGCTCAGCGATCCGAGCGAGCATCATCCGGATGATCAATGGTTAGTCGCGGTGCCGATGCCAGATTCACCCGCACCAAGCAGCGCTGGAGGGGCGGTCATGGGCTGCATTCGCATCCGACGCAATATCGGGCTTGATCAGCCGCGCTATTGGTATCACGTCGGCTGCGTGGTGCATGCTGCGCCAGATTTAGGACTATTTCACCGGCAACGCACGCTATTGATTGGCAATGACCACACCGGCTGCACCGAATTGGCGGACATCGCAACGCACAACCAGCAACTGGATTTAAGTCAGCGTCAAATGCTGACGCGTTTACTGGTCAGGACCGCGTTGTTGCTGCTGCATCGCGATCAATTAGTGCACGCAAGTCAAGCAAATCCGGCGAGTCCGGCGTCTACAAATAAAGTGATTGCCGGGCTCGCGGGCTTGAAAGACGATTTAGGAATTGCGCCCTTTTGGCAAGGGCTAGGGCGGCACTTTTACGACGGCGATATCCATCTTGCCCAGGCCCGTTTCGGCGAGCTTTGGCTGACGCATGTTGCGGCACTTTTGCCACGCCACCCTTTAGTCGCCTCCTTGCTCAATGAAAGTGCGCAGGCTGCGATTGGATGCGTGCATGCCGATGCCTGCATGCTACGGGATGCACTCACTGAAGCGGGGCTGCGGGCGGGCGAGCACGTGAATCTCTACGACGCCGGGCCGGTGTTTGAAGGCGATCTGGAATTACTGCGCGGCGTTTCCGGGGTTTACCCACGCACGCTGGTCGTGCAGGCAAATGTGGAGGCCTCGACCTGGTGTTTACTAATAAAAACTGGCGCCGATGTGCAATTGGCATTGGTGCCTGCACGCGTCAACCTTCAGGGCGAGCTGCTGATCAGCACCGAGGACGCGCAACGCATGGGCTTGCGCTCTGGCGAGGAGGTTTTTGCCGAGGAATTTAAGCGATGAGCCACCGAGCATGTTTTATAGCGGTGTTCTTTTACGCAGTCATCGCCGTCTGCACTAGCCATTTCGCGCACGCAAGTAGCGCCCACTCAACGAGCGTGAAAAGCAAAACCGAG
>JAYVAQ010000305.1:0-2034 GCA_043750875.1 Rhodanobacteraceae bacterium | reverse complement strand
ATTGTTTTGCAGTTGCGCGCCAAAAGTGGGTATTAGTGAGCCACTTTGCAATCCGCCAAATGCGCGTTCGGTTGCCGCTGCAGCGCCAAAACTGTAGCTATCACCACCATTTGCACTGCCTGTACCCGCAGTGTAGGTTGCGTTTGCATTGGCACCTGTTTCGGCAATCGCCCAGCCGGTTGGGAAGGTGCTTGACGTCCCCGTCGAAGCGAGAGTGTCAAAATTTTCGGTCACTGAGGTGGCAGTGGACGTCAAACTGACTTGGGCGAGTGCTTGCCCTGTAGTCAAACTCGCCAGGGCGACAAAAGTAGCGCCAAGCGCGGAAATACGAGCACGTGTAGACATGTGGATGTAGAGCAAGTCAAGAAGGGCTCGAGTATAGCGCTGGATTACGACAGATCGATGAAGATGGGCTTGAATGTTTTGCCACGGCAAAATATTCAGCTCGTCATCGCCACGGTTGATAGGTAAAGTTGTTTGCTGGCGCGAAAATCACGCCGCAGGAGGCGGACAAATTGCGATGCTGACACGAAGTTTCTTCACGGCGATGCAAGGAAATCATTTGAGCGACAAGATGCAAGCTAAAGCCAAGCTTTCAACGTGGATAGCGGTATTTTTTAGCGTCGTGGCTTTGCTTTTTGCGCACAGTGCTGCCGCAGTGGCGGATATTTCGACCACTGATTTGCCAATCGCGGATTTGCAAAATTATCGCGTGCAATCGTTTACTACCGATGGCGGGCTTAGTGTCGATTCCTTGCTGCATGTGACCCGCTTACAAGACGGGCGAGTGCTAATGACGGGCACGCGTGGCGAGCCAGTGATTTTTGACGGCGTACGTTTTGCCAAACCTGTAGTCGCTTCAAAGCAAGAGATTGACCGTGAATCCGGCGCGCGGATGAGCCTGCAAACGCCGGATGGTGCACTCTGGTTCGCCAGTCGAAAAGCGGGATTGTTACGCTTGAAAGGCGCTGAGTTACGCCAGCTTTCAACGCTTGAAACCTCAACTCTGGCGCTTTCGTTGGATCAGACTCGGGTCATGGTGGGAACGCGTACCGGTGTTATCGAGTTTGATGCGCGCCAGCCGACCGTGCCGCGAGAAATAGCAACTCTGGGTATTATCGTGATCGCTTTGCTCGAAACTGCAGATGGTGCGCTGTGGATTGCTACCGCAGACGGCCTTTTTGTGTTGAGCAAAGGCGCCGAAACTGCGACGCGTTTTACCGAACCGCGCTTGAGTCACGCGCATATTTGGGCGCTGCACCAAGATACACGTGGGCGCCTTTTATTGGGGACGCGGGGTTTAGGCTTGGCAATTTTAGCTACTGCGCGCATGGATGCGCCGGTGCAGTTTGTCGGTTTAGAACAAGGTTTGCCGCATTTAGTGATCCGCTCGATCGCAGAAAGTAGCGGTGCAATCTGGCTTGCGACCGCCGGTGGCGGCGTCGCGCGCATGCTGGGGGATAAAATTGAGACTTTTGACAGCCAGAATGGTTTGACCAGTGATACCGTCACCTGGATTACTGCAGACCTTGGTGGCGTGATTTGGGTTGCAACTGCAGGCGCGGGCTTGAATCGGCTTTGGCCCAGCCCCTTTCGTAAAATTACCGATCAACGCGGGCGTAGTGGTGGCTTTTTCTACGCCATCCACCGGGATCCGCTTGGCAGAATCTGGTTCGGTTCAAATCGCGGACTATCGCGCGTGGAGCACATGCAACTCGCTGAAACACAGGCGCCGGGCGAGGGCCAAGCGGGCAGCGTCGTCAGCATTGTCGATGATTTCACGCCGGGGCTGGCGCCGCAGCGATTACTCGTCGGTACGCGTCGCGGGGTGTTTCGGTTTTTCATTGATGAGGCGCGCTTTGAGCTTATCGCTAATACCGAGCAATTGTCAGCGACGCGACTATTCGCTGCAAAGCACAACCTTGACACTGCTGCGCCAAACGCAAATTTGACGAACGCCTTCGAGTTGCAGCTGCTCGCGCAACAAAATCAACTTTACGGAATTAGCGGCGCAGATTTGATACCGATTGTCGC
>JAYVAQ010000304.1:0-2138 GCA_043750875.1 Rhodanobacteraceae bacterium | reverse complement strand
GCAATCGGCCAATCCAACGCGCAATTTGACCTTATTGTTTGAAAACGCGGTCAACGCTTTACCCAAGGCATTCCCTGAAGATCCAGTATCGCAAGCGCAGCTGTTGAATCAATTCGGCCGCAGCTTGCTGGTGTTGGATCAAGATGCTACGGCGCTTGCGGCATTAACGCGGGCCGACGCGCTACTGGAAAGCGCGGGCGTTGCACACACTGATGTCGGGCGCATTGACACCCGCTCCTACCTAGGCCGAGCCCATCGAATTCGCCGCGAATATCACCTAGCGGCTGAGCTTGCGAATACCCAGGTCAAACTTTGCGAAGGTGCCGCACAGCCGCCAAGCCGCCCTTGGCGTAAACGCCCCGATGACGTTGGATTTACGCATTGATCTGGCTGCGGTAGCCATCAAGCGCAAACAATGGGCGCGCGCGGAATCGCTGTTGGAATCGGTACGGGCGAATGTCACGCAAGCTCGATTTGCCGCGTTACAGCCGATGTATAGTCAGCAAACTTACAATCTAGCGGCGCTCGGCCCCAGCAAAAACGCCGAGCTGGCAGCGGCATCACAAGCCAAAGTCACCGCCCTGTTAGCCGCGCAACAGCGTCAAATTTATGACCCGGTCGGCGGCCAGTGGCTAGGCGCGCCAGTGCCCGGTGCGGCGCAAAATTCGGAAGAAATTTTGCGTGCGGCGAATCGGCTTCGCGAGGCTTACGCTGGGGTTAAATAACGTGGCATGGGAAGCCCAACACCACGTTAATGCGCCGCTGACCTTCGACTTTCGGGTTGATTCCAGAATTCGCGGATCGCTACGCTAAGTTTTAATTGGCAAAAAACTACAACACACCGCGCCGCATTTGATCGCGTTCAATAGACTCAAACAAGGCTTGGAAATTGCCTTCGCCAAAACCTTGATTGCCTTTGCGCTGGATAATCTCAAAAAAGATCGGGCCAATATTGGTTTCGGTGAAAATTTGCAGCAGAATTTCGCGCTTGGTGGCTAAATCGGCGTCGATCAAAATCTTGTTTTTCGCCATGCGCGCCACGTCTTCGCCGTGGTTTGGAATGCGCTGATCAATCACGTCAAAATAGGTATCGGGCGTATTGAGGAAAGTAATGCCTTGCGCGCGCATGGCCTCAACCGTTTCATAAATATTGTTGGTGAAGCAGGCAATGTGTTGGATGCCTTCACCTTTGTATTGATCCAAATATTCGTTGATTTGGCTTTTTGGATCCGAGGATTCATTCAGCGGAATGCGCACGATGCCGTCCGGTGCGGTCATGGCTTTGCTGACCAAGCTGGTTTTCGCACCTTTTATATCGAAATAGCGGATTTCGCGAAAGCCAAATAAGGTTTCGTAATAACCCGCCCATTTCGCCATATTGCCAAAGTACAAATTGTGCGTCAGGTGATCAATAAAGCTGAGGCCGAAACCGACAGGATTTTGCTCGACGCCCGGGATCGGCACATAGTCAGCAAATGGATCGCTGCCATCGGTAATCAAATACAGCATGCAATCGCCAATGCCTTTGATAACCGGTGCAGCAACTGCGCGGGTAGTGTTTGGGTCCGCCACGATTTCAGCGCCACGCGTCAAAACCTCACTCAAGCAGTCAGCGCCATCCGCTACACGGATCGCGAAGCCACAGGCGCTAGGGCCGTGCGCGTCAGCAAAGGCCGATGCGAAACTGTTCGGCTGCTCGTTGACTAGATAGTTCACATCGCCTTGGCGATAGCGGGTGATCGCTTTGGACTTATGCCTGGACACCGCACTAAAGCCCATACGCGCGAATAACGTGTGCAAAATTACGGCGTCGGGTGCGGCGAATTCAACAAAGGAAAAGCCATTGATTCCCATCGGATTGAGATGGACGGGTTTTTCTACATTTTGCGGATTGCTCACGGTGTTTGATCCAGACATTTAGAGGCGCGAAGTGTGGGGCTAGTTCACCTCGCTTGCCAAGCCTTTGCCGAATGAATCAATCGGCCTTGTACTTGTCGTGGCAGCTTTTGCAGGTGCCGCCTACTTTGCCAAATTGCGCTTTGATTTTTTCGAAATCGCCGCCTTTGGATAAGGTGGCAAGTGCGGCTGACTCGGTTTCAAAGGCTTTCATCTTCAGCTGAAAGTCGGCCCAGTTCTTC
>JAYVAQ010000303.1:0-2210 GCA_043750875.1 Rhodanobacteraceae bacterium | reverse complement strand
AGAAAGCCCAATCCCATCAGCCCGCCCTGCGATAAGTCGTACTCGACGAGCATTTGCTGCATCGAATAGCCAATCGCGAGACCCACACCGAATTCGAAGGCCAGCATCAGCACCACCCACAGCACGCCGACCTGGAGTTGCGCTTTAAACGTTCGCGCATCCAGCCAGCGCGCAGTAAGCCACGCGATGAATAGAATCAACACCGATGCGACCACTACGCCAATTTGATGCGCCGTGTGTTCGCCCAGCGCAGGCACGAGCCAGATGCGGCGAATCGTTCCGGCGATCGATTCCGTCGTAAGAATAAGCAGCCAGATGGCAATCGCGCGACCCCAGTTCATACCATCACCGTATCGATTGGCCGCCGCAGTGAGCGCGGCATTTCCGGCCCGCGTCCAAAGCGCACCACGAGGTCTGGTCGTTGTCCGCCGATGCCAAGATAGTTCGCAAACTGCGGTCGCAGCGTTGACACTTCTACCGGCTGATTGAGAAACGCGTTGCGAATATCTAGCGCCGCCGCTTGCAGTGCAAAGCGTTCATAGCAACGCCCTGCTTCCAGCCAATGCTGTTTGTCATTTTTATCGGAAACAAACACGGCAATGCCAGCAGAGCTGCGCACGTGCTTTGCATATTTTTCATTTTCGTTTTTCGTTGTAAAAAAGAAATTGAAGAGCGGGCTTCCGAGCCATCGCGGCACTACTAGATTGCCAGAAGATTTCGCGAACAGGCCATCACCATGACTCACGGCCTCGTCACCGCCAAAGCGAATCCACGCTTTTAGCTCGGCCACAAAAGCCGGATCGTTCATCTGTGCGGTATTGCCCTGCACCACATACTCCAGCACTTTTTCCATCGCGCTTTTTTCGGTGAGCAAGATCACGCGCACCCCATTGCCCGTACCGGCTTGTTCGAGCAACTTTAATTCCTGATTCAACAACGGCTTGCCGTCAAATTCGCCGCGCGTGCATTGGCGCATGGGAATCGCATTGAACAGTGGCGAGGCAATGGCTTTCGTTGGTTCCAGCGTAATTTGTAATGCGCCGTTGGTCGAAGCATCGAATCGTGCATCACCATCAAAACCATTTGCTCGTGCAGCTTGCAACAGATTTTCTGCCGCGCAGCCGAGTGACACATAAAGATGATGGTCATCCGGATCCACCGCCGGACAACGCCGCGCAAGATCAGGCAATATCGAAATTACCCGCTTGTCGATGCGAAATTTCCAGCATTGCGTGTTGTGACTCGACGGCGCTAGCGTGGCATAACGTACAAGCTCGCGCATCAACGCGGCATCGCCACCAAGCACTCCTTTTGAGTGTCGCCAAGTTGTGCGTACCGCTTCTTCATATTGGTTGCCACTCGATGAGTAGCTGCTAAGTCCAACCAATGCCGCAGGTCCGGCGACTGCCATTACGAATTGTCTTCTCGTCAACATCTTGTCGCCTATAAATTCGAAAATCGAAACCCCAGCATTGGCGGGCATCTTGACGGCATTTAATCTCAAGACGCCCGCCAATGCTGGGGTTCGCCTAATACTCAAACGCACATCGCTTGCATGCGTTGATTGTTGTTTAAATTCCAACGAGTGATTAGTCTGGGCGAACCACTCGCTCGCGCCTTGAGAATTATCAATACTCTCAAAATCGACAGTGCAGATACTTGGTGCTGGCTACTGTCGCTGTTGCACGATTGTGCGTGCCTTCCAACTGAAAAATAGAGTGCAAAAATGATAAAAATTATTCTTGCCGTTGACGGTTCCGAGCCCTCGCTGGCGGCCACGCGTGCGGTGATCAAGCACCGCCCCATGTTTGTCGCGCCGGTTGAAATTCATTTGATCCATGTCGCAGCGCCTATTCCACGGCTTTACGGAATGCATGTGGTGGTGGATAGCAACACCATCGAGCGCATCATCAAGGAGGATGCCGAACAGGCGCTGATTAGCAGCAAAATACTGTTCGACAAATGGGGTATCGCCTACAAGAGCCAGCACTTTGTGGGCGAGGTTGCGCACACGATCAATGAATTAGCGGCAACCCACGATGCCGATTTCATCTATGTCGGCGCACGCGGTCTGGGTGTTTTTCGCGGCGCGGTGCTGGGCTCAACGACGATGAAGCTATTGCAAACGGCCACCACGCCTGTGGTCGTGATACATGCTACTGCGCACTAAAACCGCAGCGTTATCTGACGCAGCTTGCGCGCATCCGGCA
>JAYVAQ010000302.1:0-7252 GCA_043750875.1 Rhodanobacteraceae bacterium | reverse complement strand
TCTTTAAGGACCATCGAACAACCACAGTTTCGGCCTGGGTGTGTCTCGATTGCGGTTTTGTGGAACTGTATGCTGATTCGCCTGTCAACATCGCATAGGAAGATCGAACGTATCTTGGGCCTGGGCATTGCGCACTCAAGTTACTTTTATGAAGGCAGTCCGAACTCGCGTTGAGGCCTAACGAATAAGTTGCGGCAGCGTATCAAGAGCTTTGCTGCTGAGTATTGCGCTCATAAAATACTTGTCCAATTGACACCGTCGAAAAATGCCGCACTTCTGTACGACGTTGCGAGTAGCACGGTGCCATTGGTTGCGAGGCGACAATGTCGTGCGATAAAACTTAGCGGCATAGCGACCCGAATGACTTCATCAACTGAAATCGCCCAAATACCAAACTCGGCCGCGCACCATAGCTTGCGGCCAAAGCTAAGCAGGCTGCGAAACTGCCGGGCTCCGGTAATCTGCGTATACTTTCGCCAGGAATTTCCGCTGCCTTGATAAATCGTACCGCCCTCGCAAGCAACATAAACTTCCGCCGCACTGACGCAGCAAATGGCCTCGATAAATGCGTTGGGAAAGTCCAACTCGGTCCATACGCTGCCGTCAAAGTGCCAGAGATCACCATCGCCACCGCCCGCGTAAATATCGGACTCGTGGCTCCCGGCAGCACAGCTGAAACCACCTTTGACTTTGTGCCGCTGATTGGAACGACTGACCGGCAAATTCGCACACAATGACTGCCAATGATCAGCAGCTAGACGCTTGCAAATCCCGCGATTTGTTTGAATCGCGTAGGCAACGCCAGCAATGCTAATCACCTGTCGAACAATGCCGCGCAGCGGCCCGGCTTGATGACCGGAAATGCGCGACTGCATTTCACCAACGCCGCTGCCCAACACGAAAACTTGGCCATCGTCACTGACCGAAACCAATTGCGGCAAAGGCATTAGCGCTCCCGCGCAGCGCATCACCTCAATACCTCGAATCGTGCGGAAGGCCCATTGCTTTTCCGGCGCTCGATCTGAAAAAAACACCGCGATGCGGATCGCAGCTTTCATAGTTTGATCGGCCAATGGCATCAATGTTCTTGCCTCTGCGCTTACGACTGGATCGTGCGCATCCTCATCGTCTTCGTCAGAGAGGTTATAGGTGTGTGAGGCGAGAAAGTAGAAATGACTATCGCTGCGCACCGCACAGTCGTCGATTTCAAAATTTAGTAACTGAACTTTGGGATCATTACTCATTAGTTAGGTTTCAACTTTAGTTTGCACGCGCGCAAAGCCGCAACGTATTCCGTACTTGTTTTGCCGCAAAGCTCGCGGCGAAACTTGACGACGTAGTCCCACGAACTGATCGCAGCAAGGTAGTCACCTTTGCGTGCCTGGGCGACGCTCAGCATGGCCATGGCGCCAGCGTATTGCGTGCTGCCGTCTTTCGCCTTGATAAAAGCGGCTTGCGTTGCGGTATAGCGCGCAACGCGCTCGGATTGGCCTGCGCGGCGCGCAATCGCAATCAGCATTTCGCGTAGAAACATCGTGCTACTGTCGGTCCCAATGGTGTCGATCCCAATGGATTCACCCAAGGCCAGCGCCCGTTCGAGCTGGATTGCTGCCTCCGGGTCATCGCCGCGCGCTTCCAGCACCAAGCCCAGGCGTGTGTACATGTTTTTGGCATTCAGGCTTGCTTGAATGCTTTGATCGATGCTCGTTTGATCAAACTCGGTACTCATAATCGCATGCGCATAGTCGCTGAGCGTCTGGGCGTTATCGATATATCCGACATCTCCGAGATCGAGGAAGGATTTGTACTCTCCGATATCGAGGAAGACTTTGCCGACATAGGCAAGCGCGCGCACATCTTCTGGTAGGCCGCTCTCCGGCGGGAATTGCTGCAAAAGCACCAGTGCGCGCACCAACGCCGGTTGCGCTGCTGTCGGAAGCCCCGACTTCGTTCCGAATTGCCGCAGCTGCACACGCGCCAAGCTGAGCAATCCGAGCGCGTAGTCTGCGCTTTGCGGCCCGCGCATCCCTTCAATCTGCGCCAATCGTAGGCCGACCAAGGCCTCGGCGCGCACATAATCGCCTTCCACAAGCTTTAACTCGACCAGCTCAGCGATCGCATCGACGGTGTAGGCAGCCAGATCGTTCGCGTCGGCAGGCTTGGACAGATCGACGATTTTCTGCAGCGTCGCTGATAGACGTACGTCTTCGTAATTTTCACGGTACTTATCCGCCTCTAACCGCAAGAGTTTGATCGCTTCAGCGTGCTTCACGGTGCCAAACACCCACGCAGCGTCGCCGTCACGGCGCACCTCCATGCCAGCTGTGTAGGCGATTAGGCGCAACAAGCCCTCGATGGAGATAATGTCAAAGCTAACAAAGCTTGACTGCAATGTGCCGAGCCGCTCAGTGTGGTGAAACTGGATGTGTTCGACCCGGGTAAGTTCACTCAGCAATTGTTGCGGCGTAACGGCGAGCGCATTAATACTTACATAGTGTCCGGGCAGCGCTTCGACGGAGAGTTTCATCAAGATGCCCTTATCGTTGGCTACGTTACAGCGCAGCGGAACCCCAGTTGCGCCGGGCGCTAGTTGCTTTGCGTAGCAATTCAGCAGCGTTTTACCCTCATGCAATTGCAAGTGGACGTCGAGCTTTCCATCGCGCAGGGTAAGTTCGAGCTGCGGCAATCGTGCGCGCTCGCGCGATGTGAGCTCTGGTAACGTTTCCGTGTAATCTAGCTCAGCCATTTCGCGGCGGCCACAGGTAGAAATTGTTTCCGCAAATTGCACTGCGCCCTGCGGCGGCAGGCCTTGCAGCCGCACAAGCAACGGCATCGGGCAGGGCTCGATCTTTAAGTTGTCGGACACATTGGCTGCCGCGCTAGCCAGCGGTGCCGAGAGCAATAACAGCGTCAGCAACAATGTGGGGGCTGACGGGACGCGATTATTCAACATGGCTTGGCTCCGGAATATGGATCATTCATAGGCACTAGAAACGCCAGGGCTTTGAAAATCGCACACAATGGGATTGCGTGGGCCTGATGCACTTTTGCTATCCGATGACCGCTATTGACCACCAAAAGCCTGAAACGCGGCAAGGATCAACAGCTTGTCTGTTGCTGCGCCTACTTGCGGCGGCGCTAACACCGCGCTCGAGCTTGCGGCGATTCCACCGACGCCACGCGTGCTGCCCTGATCGGCTGTGCTTTTTGCTGCCACCAACTGCGCAAGCATGGCGATTTGCGCCAATCGCAATGCGCGCGCAGGGCGCGGCTCGGAGGCTAAAAATCGATAAAAATACGCCATAAAATCAGCGGTTTGACGATCTGGTACTTGCCAAAGGGATGCTATGACACTGCGGGCGCCGGCGAATTGAAATGCGCGGGTCAAGCCGATCAAGCCCTCGCCGGAGACGGCGCCGCCTAAACCGCTTTCACACGCGGAAAGCGTTACGGTGCTTGCGGCAAGCTGCCAATGGTCAAATATTTCCCAGGCCTGTAAGTAGCCATCGCCCTCGGCTAGCGATAGTTGTGCGCCAGAGAGTTTCGGCGCGGCGCGCAGCAATAGCCCAGAATTCAACGGGGACTGCGCATCAAAATAGCCATGCGTGGCAAAGTGAATATGATGTGCACTTTGCGCTTGCGCGAGCGTTGCTTGCTCAGTGGCGGCACTATCTGTCAAGTTGGTATCGCCGCCCACACCACGCCCGAGCAGAATGGCTTCGATTTCCTTACCGGCGAACGGCAAGGGTTGCAGAGCGCCAGGTTTGCGCCAAGCACTTGGCAAGCGCACGGCGTTGCGCAATTGCTTAAGATCCAGATTCGGCAGCGAAATCGCCAGTAGCGTCGGTTTTCCCAACGTTGCCTCGGCAGGCGCGCGCTGGCTTTGCGCCGATGCTTGCGCGTCCGCCCAAAGCGTGGCCGAATCACTCAGCGTCAGGCTCACCGTTTCAAAGACGTAGTGCCCACCTGCGTCAATCAGCCCGGAAAACGGCAGTGACATAATCGCTGCATCGGGTACTAAAACCCAATGGTTAGTGCCTTTTAATGCCGGAAGTAGCGGCGCGATCAAGCCTTGATGCCAAGCTTTTGCCAAACGTGTACTTTGCCCGTTCTGCGTCAAAATGGCGCTGCGCATGGCCGCCAAATCATTGCTCACTTGCGTTTGCGTTAATGCCAGTTTGATCGCTACCGGCTGCGCAAGCCCATCGCGCGCAATCAGGGCATAGCTTTCGCTGACGCCGACACTGATCGCAATCACCGCAGTGTCGGCTTCGAGCTGGGTGCGCAACTGGGCATAGCTGCGGGCCTTGGGAAACATCAAGGCCGCCAGCTTAGGCGCGGTGGCGCGCATGCGCGCAATCATTCGCGCGCGCAGTACCTGCGCACGCGCCAGCTTTTCCGTCAATTCGGCATTTTCAGCACCTGCGCCGAGGGCAAGACGCGCATGCAGTGCTTTGATGCTGCGCTCGCCCTCAAGCCACTCCCGCTGCATCGGCGCTGGCAGTGATCCAGAAAATGCTAATTCACGTTGTGCCAGCAGGGTGCGCAAGGTTTCGCCGCGGCCACGTTCAAGCACGTCAAAAGCCGCTTTGGTATCGCCTGAGGTGATCTGGGCGCTGACACAATCGTGTCGGACAGTTTGATAGCGCGCCAAGGTTTCGGCTTGTTTTGCTGGGCTGACCGCCGACTGCGCGCGGCCGCGATCCAATACTTCCGCTGCGCGACACATAAAATCATGCGCCGCGACGGCATTGCCGAGGCCCGCCTGGGCTTGGCCAATCGCGTGCAGCGTATCGGCGTATTCCAGCCCATTCGGCATCAAGCGCGCACGGATCGCGCTTGCTTGGTTCAGTTGCACAAGGGCCAACGAATACTGCTTTTGTAGCAACGCCAGTAAACCCAAATCGTTCAGGCACGCCGCGACTTCTTCGCCGTCCGGTGCAATCGCGCGATGAATTTTAAGCGCTTGCTCGAAGTAGGCTTTGGCGCGACGTAATTGTGCAGGACGGGACGCCGCCGAGGTGTCGTCTTGTTCGCGCAGTACCACGCCTAAATTCGAGAGCGCAAATGCATGGCCACTGCTTTGCGGCGCGCGTTTTTCCGACACCGCGAGCGCGCGTTCAAACCAAGTTGCCGCCTGCGCCCAATGTTTGCGTTCCAACTCGATACTTCCCTGCACGGTGTAACTATTGCTTAGGTAGCTGCTGTCGGGAAATAGCCTTTCAACCAATGGCTGGGCTTCGTTCGCATAATTCTCAGCAGCGACTAAATCCTGCTGACTGAGCGCCAAGGAGGCTAAATTGAGTAACTTCAAAGCGACAGCGCTGCCCAAGCTGTCGTTTTCACGTGCGATTGCCAATGATTCCAGATACGCCACTTCTGCCGCATTCCAATCGCCACGATCCATCGCAATCACGCCCAAGTTATTAAGCATTGCTGAGACTTGCAAACGTGCTTCTGGGCCTAGCTTTCGGGCGTCTTGCAATGCAGCGTCGACCGTGATTTGCGCCTTGGATACATCAGATTTTTGTAGTGCGGTGCCAAAAAAACCTGCGCTGCGTACAGATTCTATGCTGCCGGGCGCAAGGCGAGCGGCCAATATTGCCGATCGCTGAAGCATTTCGACAGCCGCTCGGGCATCCCCCGATGCCGCGAGGCAGGCACCGAATTCGGCTTGCGCCTTACTAAGACGCAGCGTGTTTGGCGTCAGTAGCGATGCTTCAGGAATACTGCCATTGAGTGCAGCCACACACTCCGGAAAGCGTGCGGATCCAAATAGATGCGTGCCGCGCGCCAGAGCAAAGCGGTTGCGCAGGCGCGCTGACGTGGAAGAAGCGTCGATTGCGAGTTGGCGCTCGGCGCGCAGCAGCAACTGCTCACTCAGCACCCAGTTTTTCGCCTTTGCGGCGGATTGCAACAGTTGCAGGCTTAACGACAACGTGTCTGTCGGCGTCAAATTTTCGATGCCGCTCAGTTTCGCAATAACTGTGGTGGCTTCGCTCACTTGATTGCTCTCAATTTGACGCTGCAGACAGCGCATCTGCGCCCATTGCGCGTCGTCAACGTGACCGGCCCGCTGCCACTGGCTTGCATAGTTAAGCAGCGGCGCACAATCGGGTTGCACGTTGCCAACGCCCAAGGCAGTAAACGCCGCGCGCACGGCTAGTTGTTCACGCAATAAGGTGGCTGGAAGCGCGCTTACGCCAAAGCTGCC
Organism: Rhodanobacteraceae bacterium; assembly: GCA_043750875.1. Taxonomy (GTDB): domain Bacteria; phylum Pseudomonadota; class Gammaproteobacteria; order Xanthomonadales; family SZUA-5; genus JANNYA01. The sequence goes on along the minus strand of JAYVAQ010000302.1, from coordinate 1,038 downwards.
CGTGCGTAATCGCCATGTTTTGGCACGGCCGTCGCGCGTACCTAAAAAAGTGGTGCCGGTTAAATCGGCATACATAGTTTCGACGTTCGCAAACGCTTGCGCGCCAGCTAGGCTCACCGGCTGTCCGCCCGCTCGCACGTAACTTTCGACAATATCGCCTGGTTTAAGTCCAGCAAGATCACCGGGCCAATTTGGCTCGACCCGCTCGATCAATACGCCCACTTGCGCTGGTTTTGCGGATAAGAGTGGGCTGCTTGGTTCGGGTGCCGCGAACGCCTTGGAAAATAGGGCCAGCGCCGTAAGTAGCCACCAAAAAATGAAGGTTTGGCGCATAGCGATCCCAGATAGGCAGTGCGGCGATACTAGTGCAGAAGCTACCAAAGACAAAATCGCGGCGTTAAACCCTAAAACGACAGTTGGACGGAAGTCAACTGCCGTTCTAGCCTCAAACTAGAATCTTATTCCTGACGGCGCGCCAGCAGCATCAAGCCCAAAGCCATAGAGCCCGCAATCAGAAACAACAAGCTGATGTGGCTCAGCGCAGGCACTTGCACGGTGCTTAACACAACTGGTGCGCTGACCGTGGTGTTAAGCGTGTAGACAAATGGGCCGCCGGTTGCGGGCGCGAGGGGTGTGCAAGTCAAGCTGCCACTAAAGTTCCCAGGCGTCGAGCCGCTGTACGTCACTGTCACCACGTTAGCACCAGCAAGTAGTAGTTGCACTGGGTTTGCGGGCGCCAATGTGTAGCCAGCACCGGTAACGAAACAATTCATCGAGCCATTGCCACTAGCGATACCAAAACTAAGCGTCGCCAAACTGCTGTTCGCGCCGGGCGTGATGTAACTAGGCAGTGTCACCGGGCCAGGTGCCGTGTTTGCGGTAACGGGGGTGGTGGTAATCGCTGGGCAAGTAATCATCGAGGTCAACGCCGGTAATACTGCGCCAGCAGGCGTCGCCGTTTGCGCGCAGCTCAGTGTCGCGGTCGCGATTGCCACTTGTGGTGTGCAGCTCAAGCCTATCGCCGGGGCATTTGCACCC
>JAYVAQ010000301.1:0-5699 GCA_043750875.1 Rhodanobacteraceae bacterium | reverse complement strand
ATGATGCGCAGCTCGATTTGTGAATAATCCGCTGCCATCAACACGAACCCAGGGGGCGCAATGAAGGCGCGGCGAATTTTACGGCCTTCCGGCGTGCGGATCGGGATGTTCTGCAGATTCGGGTTCGAGCTAGACAAACGCCCGGTCGCGGCCACCGCTTGATGAAAGCTGGTATGCACGCGGCCAGCAGCATCGGCCAATTCCGGCAGCGTATCAGTGTAGGTGCCTTTGAGTTTTGCCAAGCTGCGGTAGGCCAAAATCATGCCCGGCAGCGGGTGTAGATCCAGCAATTCCTCCAGTGCGTCTTCACTGGTGGAGGGCTGCCCAGACGGTGTTTTTTGCTTCGCTGGCAACTTCAATTCTTCAAACAACAGCACGCCCAACTGTTTCGGTGAATCCATCGAAAAGCTGCGCCCAGCGCTTTCAAACGCGGAAGCTTCAAGTGCCGCCATCGCCAAACCCAAATCCGCGCTTTGGCGTTTTAGCTCCTCGGTATCCAGCAAAATTCCGGCAGATTCCATCGCTGCCAAAACCGGTACCAGCGGAATTTCCATTTGCGCGTAAATCTCAGCCAGCGGCGCGTGCTGCGCGAGTGCGGGCTCAAGCGCTAGCTTGAGTCGCAGAGTGATATCGGCATCCTCCGCCGCATAGGCTAAGGCTTGCTCAAGCGCCACTTCAGCAAACGGAATTTGCTTGACGCCTTTGCCGGCCACGTCTTCATATTTAATCGTGGTGTAGTCCAAGTATTTCTTTGCCACCGCGTCCATATTGTGCTGGGTCGCGTTCGAGTTCAAAACGTAGGAAGCTAACATCGAGTCATGCGTGCAACCGGCCACTGCGATGCCATAGCGTGCCAAAATATGCATGTCATATTTGCCGTGGTGGCCAATTTTGCCGATGTTTGAGTCTTCCAAAATCGGCTTCAATGCTTGTAAGACGTACGCAAGTTCAAGCTGCGTGGGTGCTGGCACAGTGGGTGCTGGCAGCGTCGGGTCTGGCGCGGGCGGCGCAATAGCAAACAAATCATCCGCTGGTACCGCACTAACAGCCGCCTTTTTGCCTTTTGATGCTTTAGCGACCGCCGGTTTAGCGCTGGCATGCACATGCTTGAGCGGCAAGTAGGCGGCAACGCCCGGCTGGGTCGCAAAACTGATGCCGACTATTTCAGCTTCCAGTGGATTTAAACCGGTGGTTTCGGTATCAAAGGCAAACTCAGGGGCACTACGCAAACGTTCCAGCCAGGTTTGCAAGGCTGCTTCAGTGTCAATCAACTCGTAATGCTTTTCCACCGCCTCCGGTTTTTTGACACTAGGAATCACCACGCCGCTGCCCAGCGCGCCGCCCAATTCCCGCAGCGCCTGATTAAAGCCATAGCGCCGATACAGCGGTTCTAACAGGCTAGGATCTTGCGCTTTGAGGCGCAAATCACTCGGCCCAACCGCCAGCGCGCAGTCCAGTTTGACCGTGGTCAGAGTTTGACAGAGCGGCAATTGCGGAATCGCGGCGCGTAAATTTTCGCCGATTTTGCCCGGAATTTTATCGGCATTCGCGACCAAATTATCCAGCGTTTGGTAGTCTTCTAACCACTTTGATGCGGTTTTAGGGCCGCATTTCGGCACCCCGGGGATGTTATCTACCGAATCCCCGACCAGCGCTAGATAGTCAATAATTTGATCTGGACGTACGCCATGCTTGCGCTTGACGCCATCGCTATCGAGCTTTTCATTGCTCATGGTATTCACCCACAGCACCGAATCATTGACCAGCTGAGTCAAATCTTTGTCGCCAGTGGAGATTTGTACGCGCATGCCGGCTGCTACTGCCTGCACCGTCAGTGTGCCAATCACATCGTCGGCTTCAACGCCCGCTTCGCGCAGAACCGGGTAGCCCAAGGCTGCCACCAGTTCCAACAAGGGCTCGATCTGCTGGCGCAATTCTTCCGGCATTGGCGGCCGGTGCGCTTTGTATTCGCTGTAAAGCTCATTGCGAAAGGTTGGCCCCGAGGCGTCAAACACAAAGGCTGCGAATTTTGGCTTTTCCTCCAGAACCAACCGTCGCAGCATATTGACTACGCCAAACAGCGCGCCGGTGGGTTCGCCTGCGGCATTAGAAAGCTTTGGCAGGCCATGGTAGGCACGGAATAAATAGCCAGAGCCATCAATAAGATGCAGAGTTTCGGTCATGATTTTGCGCCAAAAATTGTGTGAATCTGGGGCCGCAACTCATCCGCCATCGGCGGATTGCGACGCTTTTGAAGAAACTTCGTTTCAGCATCGCAATTTATCCGCCATTGGCGGGTTGCTACGCTAACCCGAAAAGCTCGACCCTGCGGTGCAGGTTTCGTGCACCACGACTTTGCTGAGCAGTGGCAATAATTTTTTGAGCTTTTGATATAGCCAAACCGAAATTTGCTCGCTCGTGGGGTTTTCAAGGCCAGGAATATCATTGAGATAGTTGTGATCCAGCTGTTCGTAGATCGGTTTGAACACTGCCTTGACCTCGGCGAAGTCCATGACCCAATTTTCAGGCCCTTGCATCGGCCCCCGTAAATGCAGTTCAACTCGAAACGAATGCCCGTGCAAACGCGAACATTTGTGCGTTGCGGGTAAATTCGGCAATCGATGTGCTGCCTCAAAGGTGAAGCACTTAAAGATATCGACAATGGCCGGTGATAGAAGCGGTTGTTGGGCTGTAAACGTCATGACTCAAACATTAGAAGGCGCGAATTGCGCGAAAATTGCCTTTGTGAGTATTCAACAAGGCCCGTAAAAATATGGACGATCGCAAGCAAGCGTGACTACAACGCGTCGCGAAATTCCGCTCCGTTAGGATAGCCAACAAAATGTATAGTTGCCAACATAGTCTGAGTTGTCTTTTGCCAGCAGGAGCAATATGCCAGAACTTCATGCGCCCGAGTCGCTGCAATTGTTGTTGAAACTACGTTCGGTGATGCTGCGAATCGCGACGCAACGATTCGATAACCTTGGGACCCACCTAGCATTTTTGCTGGACGAATGCCGCAGCGCGCTTGGCGTGAACCGCGTGAGTTTGTGGGTGTTTGAGCGCGGTGGGCAACGCATACGGCTGCAGCAACAAAGTGATGACGGCGTAATCCAGCATGTCAGCCCAACGTCGATAGATCGCGCCAGTTGTCCGAACTACTTTGCCGCACTGCGCAGTGATTTTTGCGTCGACGTTACTGATGCGCGCCACGACCCGCGCACGTCCGAGCTGTATGAAGACTACTTAAAGCCCACCGGCATCGTATCGATGATGGATTGTGCGGTGCGTTCTTTGGGGGATCAGGTCGGCGTGTTGTGCGTTGAGCACAGCACGGCTTTGCGCAACTGGCATATTTTGGAACAGTCATTTGTCAGTGGCCTCGCTATCCACGTATCTCTTGCGCTTGAACGTGACGAGCTGCGTCAAGCGAACGCGTCTTTGGTGAAGCGGGTGCTATTTGATCAACTGACACATCTGCCAAATTTGTTGCACCTTGAAGACGCGTTGAAGCAGGCGCTGGGTGATTTGAGTAGAGGAGGCTTAGGCGTAGGCATTGTCTATGCGGATATCGAGCAATTTTTATTGATCTGCAATAGTTTGGGGCAATCACTGGCGCAATCGCTGTTGGTGTCACTCGGCGCGCGGCTGCGCAACATTGCTGGCGGCGATATTTTTGTCGCTAGGGCAGGGGACGATGATTTTGTTCTGTTGTTTCGCGCCGAAAATCCACTCAACGCGGCGAAAGCACTTGCATTTAAGCTTTTGCTGGCCATGCGCGAACCGCTCAGCGCCGAAGGCCGCGACGTGGTGTGCACTTTAAGTATTGGCTATGCCGCGCGCGATGGTGTGGCGGGTGATTTAAACGCCGAATCACTGTTGCGCGAAGGCTGGACGGCATCACGTGCGGCCAGACGCTCAGGCGTGCCTAGGGTTTTTGAGCGCGGTCAACTGGTACGCGCCGCGCTGGAAGTTGAGTTGGAGCAAGAGTTGCGCAAAGCCCTGCGTGAGGGGCAGTTCGAGCCACATTTGCAGCCGATATTTAGTTTAGAAAAGGAAGCTATCATCGGCTTCGAAGCGTTGATGCGTTGGCGCCACCCTACGCGCGGCGTGGTGACGCCGGTGGAATTTATGGGCGTTGCACAACGCACCGGCTTGATTGTGCAAATGGGACAACAGCTGCTTGCGCGCACGCTGACAGAGTTCGCGAGTCTTAACCTCGCGCATCCTCAAAGTGCTTCGACGCTGTATTTCAATATGTCGCCGCCGGAATTTTTGCGCGAATCGCTGGTTGAAGAAATTACGCTAGAACTCGCGCGTACTGGCCTTGAGCCACAACACCTGGCCATCGAGATCACGGAAACCGTGATGATCGAAGATATGCCCAAAACCCAGGCAAATATGCGCGCGCTGCAGCGACTGGGCATGAGCGTACATTTGGATGATTTGGGCACTGGCTATTCCAGCTTGAATTATTTGCGCGTGCTGCCGGTCGATGGCATCAAGCTCGATTACAGTTTTATCAACGACATTGAGCGCAACCATCGCTCAGCGGCGTTGGTGCAATGTTTGGTGAGCTTGTCGAAAGCGCTGAATCAAGATGCAATCGCGGAGGGCGTGGAATGGGAAGGCCAACTGACCCAGCTTCATCGCCTGGGCATTAAATTAGTGCAGGGATATCTGTTCGCCTATCCAACGCCGATCCCCGAGATTACGCCCGCCTGGATCAATGCAAAAGAAGCGCATGCGCGTGAATTATTTCAGCGCTTAGACAATTTTCTGCGCTAGCGCAGTCAGCCAGCGTCGTTTTAAAAATGATCCCCAACAAACTTGTTTTGCCACGGCAAAACAATTGATACAAACTCGTGCGCTATAAAAACAAAGCGAAAGCGCGCCAGAATGGAAACCCAGTCACTGCTCAATGAAAATCTAGCCTCGCCTTTCGAGGAAAGCAGCAATATGGTGGTCAATTGTGTGGCCTATCTCAATACGGGGCGTAGGTTAAACAACATCAGCATCGAAGCGATCTCGGATGTGCTGAGTGAACCCAACACTTTTATCTGGCTAGGTTTGCATGAGCCTGACGAAACCTTGCTTTGGAAAATACAGCAGGAATTCGGCCTGCACGAACTGGCTATCGAGGATGCGCAACACGCACATCAACGGCCAAAGATTGAAATTTACGACGACGTATTGTTTATCGTGTTGCATACAGCGCAATTTGTAGCTGGAAAAGTTGAGTTTGGCGAAACTCACATCTTTTTGGGCCAGCGGTTTCTGATCACGGTACGCCATGGCGCGAGCTTGAGTTATACCGGTGCCCGTGGGCGCTGCGAGCAAACACCTGAATTGCTCGCGCTCGGACCTAGCTTTGGGCTTTACGCCGTGATCGATGCCATCGTCGACAATTACTTCCCGATTGTGGAGAGCTTTCAGGAATCTTTGCGGGCGTTGGAAGACGAAATTTTTAGAGACGATTTTGATCGAGAAACCGCGAAATCCCTGTATCGATTAAAACGTGAGTTGGTTAACTTTCGCCTCGCTGTTGCGCCTTTACAGGATATTCTTAATCAGCTGGTGCGTTTTCATGGTGGCTTGGTGCACGAGGATGTGCGGGTCTATTATCGCGACGTCTTTGACCACGCGGTTCGGCTGACTGAAACCATTCATACCTTGGGCGAAATGCTTACCGCCGCGCT
>JAYVAQ010000300.1:0-2180 GCA_043750875.1 Rhodanobacteraceae bacterium | reverse complement strand
CGCTGCCAAAGCGGCCGCTGCGACGAGTGCGGCGGTAACAAGTGCGGCGCTCCATTTGATGATTTTTTTCATGCCGGCGCTGAACACGGATGCATCAAAGCGCAGCGGTGGCGTTGCGTAATTTCATTGCCCATGCTGGCACCTATAACCACGTTCGCTGCGATGTAGCCGACATAACTGCAGGTGGGTATTTGCCCGTTTTTAAATCGATAACTATGCACAAGTTCTTCCTGATTAAACGGATAACGAAGATTGAAAGACGACGAGCCAAGCGGCAGCAACCGTGGCCTGCGTGGCGCGAGCGTTCAGCGCCTTCGAAGGGCAGAAAATTCATCCAAGCTGCAAGCGAGGCGTCACAGACCAAAATAATAGAGCTAGACCGCGCAGCGCTGCGTTGATTCCCACGGACGCAACCTTGCCCTTCAATTGTTGCGGCGCGCGGCCGGAATTGCGCTAACAGCTTTTGGCGTAAGCCTTTATTTTACTTGGGCTAGGCGCTTTTATTGCCAATAGTCGACTTTTTAGTTTAATAGGCCGTTGCCCAATAAAAACATAGCGTTGACCATAAAGCTGTATGTCAGAGATGCTCCGTTCCGGGGCCGGCAAACGACAACGCATCGTCAGGTCTCGCGCTAGCAACCGGACTGCCAAAAATTTCCGGCGCGCCGAAAAATGACAGAAATGTCATTTTCCTTACTTAAGGCACTTCTAAGATTCTGACTAGGGTAAACCTGTTGTAACCCTGACATCATTAGAAACTCTGCCTATGTACCGGTTCGGAAATCCGTTTGACATCCGATGGGCTCTAGTCTTTGCGCGCGGTGACGTGCCCGCACCAGCGACTCGCATAGCCGAAGCGCCACCCGAACCACCGCGCGGGTCGCTACACATCTGGCGAGCTTGCGTGCGTTTATGGATGTCGATGGCGGTGGTGCAACACTCGCCAGCACCGACGGCTTACTCATCATTCGCTACCTGTTGCGGCTGCGCGGCAGCACGTTGGTGCAGGGCATGAAGCTCGGCTCAACGCCCATCGTTCAGTTTGAAGCCAACTTCGCTCGGTTGATGCGGTGCGGATCACCCGTATTGCCACCATTTCACAGATCCCAAATCAAGTGATTCAATGAAAAAGATATTCAACGGTTTTTCCGCGCTGCTCGCATGTCTTTGTCTGCAAGGCCTCGTGTACGCCGACGAGATTGGCGTGCCCACCGAGGGTTCGGTCGGCGTCACATTGACGGTGCAGGAGCTGATGGACGGCAAGCTGCTGCGACCGTTGGAGGAGCAGCGCACGTACTACCCGCCGCCAAAAAAGCAAAAAATCCCGGGCGGTGGCGAATTGGCCGACCCGAAGTGGGTGCTGAACCAGGTGGCGCCGCCCACGAGCATTGTCACGCCAGCTGCCGCTCGTCTCGGCCTGCAATTTACGTCGCACACACGGTCGCCGCCAGATACCAGCGCCGCCTTAGGGCCGACTCAATACATCGTTACCGTCAACAACAACATCCGCAGCTTTAACAAAGCCACGGGCGTCGTGGACGGCGCGCTCGATATCTACACCGGTGACTTTTTTAAGTCGCAGATCACGCCAATGGTGGCACCGAACTACGCTTTCATCAGCGATCCACGGGTTCGCTACGACCGATTGTCGCGCCGCTGGATCATCATGATGATTGACGTGCCGGTGGTAGTGGCCGCAAGCGGTGGCAATACGTATGCCGCCAACCGGATCATGATCGCAGTCAGCAGTGGCCCGATCATTACTAACAAGTCGTCATTCACCTTTTTTAACTTTCAGGCCGACCTGATTGGGCCCACCCCAAACCTTGATACCGGTACGCTCGCCGACTACCCCACACTTGGCATTGATGCCAACGCGCTCTACATCGGCGTCAATACGTACCAGCAAGACAAGGGCATCGGGCCTTCGGTGTTTGTGATTCGCAAGAGCTCGGTGCTGGCGGCTGGGCCGATCGTGGTCACCGCGTTTCGACAGCTCCGCACCTGGACGCTGCAAGGGGTTGACAACTACGACCCGAACGCGACTGAGGGCTACTTCATCTCGGCCACGTACCACAATATTTTGACCCTGCTGCGCATCGGCACACCGGGCGGCACGCCCACGCTCTCGTCGGCCAACGTCTACGTGCCCAACTACTACTGGTATTACTCGGCGCCGC
>JAYVAQ010000299.1:0-10143 GCA_043750875.1 Rhodanobacteraceae bacterium | reverse complement strand
TGGATTGGCAGGCCGGATGGCACGCCTAATCCAGGCAGTTTTGGCGCAGTGAGTGCACTGCCACTGTTGTTTGAGCTGTTTGACGGTATTTCGCAAGCTAATTTGGGCACCGAATCCGGCCCACCGAGCAGCGTGACGACTGCGGATATTTGCTGGCCGTTGGGTTTGCGTTTCGATCCCGAGCATGCCGATCTGTGTCATAAAAAAATGCAGGCCTACCTACTGGACGAAACCGCACCCGCAACTTTGCCCGAGCGCAGTGCGAAACTTTGGCAAATGGGCATCACCGAGTATTTTGCCGATCCAGCAACTGGGCTGCGACGTAACGCCAGTTGCTTGGACGCTAAAGTGCTAGTCAAACAAGTTGCACGCTGGCCGGCGCTAGCGTACCCGTGGTTAAGCGCCCGGGTGCGTGCCTTGGCAAGCCTGCCAGCATTAGACAAAGCTTGTGCGGCCGACGCCATGCGCCCAGAAGCGCTGGTAATTGAAGGCGTTTTGGACGGCGCCACGTTGAAGCCACCTAGCAATCGTGATGCGGCCAAGCCGGGTGCGGTGCCGGTCGGTGTGCGCGCAATCGGTAGCGATTCGGCGATCAGCTGGCTGTTGGATGGCGCGCTGTTAGCGCGCACTCAAGGTGGCGAGACATTGAAAATGGATTTGCCAGCGGTAGGCAAACATCGATTAGTTGCTTTGGACAGCGAAGGCCGCTACGCCGCGATTGAATTTTCCGTGATTTTATGAAGTGCATTGACCTAGATCGTAGTTGTCCTAGATCGCCACAAGCAGCCGTTCGCGCTCACTAAGTAGTTTTTCAAAATTGCGCGCGGGCAGGGGGCGAGAAAATAGGAAGCCTTGTAACTGCTCACACTGATGCGCGCGCAAAAATTTTAAGTGATCCTCGGTTTCAACGCCTTCGGCAATCACTTTTAGCCCTAGGTTATGTGCCATATCAATGGTGGCGCGGATAATCGCCTCGTCGCCGGGGTCGATGCCAATATTGCGCACGAAGGTTTGATCTATCTTGATAAAATCGGTGGGGAATTTTTTCAAATATTCCAGCGATGATTGGCCGGTGCCAAAGTCGTCAATCGAAATGGTGCAGCCCAATGCGCGAATATTGCTCAAGAGCTCGATTAAATTTGGAATGTCTTTGACGTTGATGCTTTCTGTGACCTCTAAATCCAGCAGGTTCGCTGGCAGCTGAGAATCATCCAGCGCACGCACAATCACGCTGACTAAATTCGGTTGTTTAAGCTGCAGCGCGGATAAATTGACGCTGACCTTCAAATTGAGTCCGAAGCGTTCTTGCCAGATTTTCGCGTCTACACAGGCAGTTCGTAAGATCCATTCACCCATGGAAACAATCAAGCCGGTTTCTTCTGCAAGCGGAATGAAAAACCCTGGGCTAATCAGGCCTAATTCTGGATGCTCCCAACGAATCAACGATTCCATGCCAACAATGTCTTCAGTCAGCGTGTTCACTTTGGGCTGATAAAACGAGCGCAGTTCCTGGTTTTTTTCTGCTTGACGCAGTTTTGATTCCAAAGCGATGCGCTGATGCTGCGATTCCTCGGCACCGGCTTGAAAATAGTGATAGCGATTACGCCCCTGATTTTTTGCAAAATACATCGCGGTGTCGGCGTGGCGAATTAAAACTTCCGGCGTTTGGCCATCTTCCGGGAAAAACGCGATGCCCACACTGGCCGTCAAATGTAATTCGCGTCCATCATCAATGGTCAACGCCGCTTCCAGCAAATGCAGTAGCTTCTCGGCAACGCGGCCGACATCGTCGTTCGATACGACGTGGCGCAATAGCAAAGTGAATTCATCACCGGCATGTCGTCCGATAGTGTCGCTGGCACGCACCGCCGAACGCAAACGCTTGGCGACACTAGTTAAAACCTGATCACCAACATGGTGGCCTAAACTGTCATTAATGGTTTTGAAGCGATCCAAATCGACAAATACCACGGCCAACCGCTCGCTTGCGCGAGTTGCCTCGGCCAGCGCGTTTTCTAGGCGATCATTGAACAAAATGCGGTTTGGTAAGCGGGTTAACCCGTCATGTAGGCCATGAAATCGGCTGTCATAGCGATAACGGGTGACCAAATGTTCCAACGCAAAACGCTGCGCCATCGCCCGCGCTGCTTTTTGGGCGTTTGCAAACGCCGCGATTGGTTTTTGCGCGCCTAATAACAGCGCACCCATGGGTAATTTGGCATCACCAATCAAGGGAATGCCGATAAAGCTAGAAAGACGCAGCCGCTGCACGACTGGCGAGCTAATAACTTCCGACGGGCCATTCTCGATAGCAATCGTTTCGCCCGCCATGATTCGACGGAACACGTCTTGCTCCCACACGGGCGGAAAAGTCGCTTTCATGTCCAAACGCGTTTGCGCGGCGAGTAACGCGGGTTCATCGTTATTGCTTTCGCCTAGCACCATTAAAAGATCGAGCTCAAGCGCGGCGATTGTTTGATCTGTCCAATCCCACATCATTGGCGTGGCAATCGCGGCTGCTAAACTCGTGACCAGCGCGTCGTTCCATCGCACTGCACTGCCGTTTTTTTCTTGTGCCTGATCTATTGCGGCATCACTCTGCTTTTTCTGATTTGCCTCTATTTGTTTGAGTCTAAACTTGAGCTCTTGCGCTGATACTGGGCTGCGCACCCATTCAACGACACCTCGGGGTGGGCGGCTGATATCAAACTCAGACCCAGCCGGCAAAACCCCTAAAACCGATCTGACGATGGCCGGGTTGTACAATGCATCACACCAACTAAATGCCGCTGCTGGGTCACTAAAATCCAGCACGATCAGCGCAATCTTAGGATCTTCATGCAAAAGTGCGCGCGCGTGTTCGGTTTCGCGCGCGGTATAAACCGCGTCATAGCCAAGCGCGTCAAAGGTATTGAACAAAACGCGGCGGTCGTCACGGTGCCCAGAAACGAGCAGAACCGCACGGTAGCCGGTGTTATCGTCAATTTGGCTACTGTCGGGAGAAATCGCCATTATCGAACCCAGCGTCCATCGCGCAGCCGCAACTTGGCACTTGAGCGTGGCTGCATCTGCAAATGCGCGCAATATTCCAGGATCGAAGTCGGTAAATCCCCAGTTTCATTGAGCAGGACAATACGCTTTAGCGCGCCGTCGCTGACTCGAGCAATTTGCCGCAACTGCGCCACGATCGGAGGCGTAAGTTGTGATCCAGCCACGGGGATCAAATAGACGCCAAAGTGCGCGCTTTGCTGCACATAGCGCAGCGCCTCGCCCAGCCTTCTACTCGCGGGCACGACGATGCCTTGCTCACGCAGGCTAATCAGCCCGCGATCCACCGTCCAGGCATAAATAGTTGTGCCACGTCGGCGCGCAAAACCTTCAAGTGCTTTGACGATTTCCGCTGCGCCGCGGCAGTAAATAGCAACAATGGTGCTAGGCGCGTTTTCGATATATTGATGCAGGGTTTCTGGGAACTCCGCTTCCGTCATATCGGCTGCATAAACCCGATAGCGGCCAGATTCACTACTGGTGCTCGCATCTGCTACACCGACGGGTGCCACGCCTTGCGCGCTAGCTTCATGGCCGCCTGTTTCAATGCCCGTGGCCGCGTTTGGGCCAGCGTTTTGGCCCGCGATTGCGCCAGGGCCGGTGCTTGAATTGATCGATTGCACGTTACTCATTTGAGATAACACCGTACTCGCGTTCTATGATGATCAGAGTTTTTCATGTTCGCCAAGCTTACGCCGAATATTGTTGTGAATTTTGGCGATGGAAAAGTGTTGCACGCTGCTTTTCTTGCACCCATCTTGCGCCCATCATGACAAACCGAGCAGCGTCGTACGCGGGCAGCTACATTGTTTGGGTTGGTTTGTCGGAGTTGAGCATGCCCGCCAAGTTCGCTTCAATTTTGCCCCGGATCACATCACCATCTGGGCCTTCGTTAAATTGCACACCAATTCCGGCCGGGCGATTGCCCTGCGCGCCTGCGGGCGTAATCCATACAACACGACCAGCCACTGGTAAGCGATCTTTGTCTTCAATTAAAGAAAGCAAAATAAAAACATCATCGCCCAGCGCATATTTTCTTGCGGTCGGCACAAACAAACCACCGCCCCGCACAAAGGGCATGTAAGCCAAATATAGCGCCGCCTTGTCTTTGATTTGCAAGGATAAAATCCCCTGGCGCGCTGCACCACCACCTGCGTTGAACATAAATTATCCTTGTTTTAAATTCGTGCCCTATCAGACGCCTGCAGACATATGTTGGTCAAGCAAAGCCGCAATCGAAAGATCAATTCGCACGCCCGTTCCGCCCCACTCGCGAAGCTTTGCAAGATCTTGATACTGCTTAGCTAGGCGCATTATCTTAGAACTGCGCGCATCGCGATCAATTTTTTCAGCGCCGCCTGCATTAATTCGTTGCTGCGTCACTAGATAGTATTCATATAGACGAGCGAACTCAGGTAGCCGTTGCATCCATTGCTTGCCGATAGCCAGCGCATCAATTTGCCCGTTGCGTACACCCAGATCGAGTGCCTCACTCAAGCCACGATAGCTCTGCACCGCGCCGCTTTCCAAAAGCTGTGCCGCTAAAATTGGCGCATCACCAGCGATTGCCAGTGCAAGTTCCAAATTGGCGCTTTTCGCGCTGCCTGAGGCGGCAAGCCAAGCCATCGCTTGGGTTTTGCTTGGCCGCGATAAATGCAGCCGTTGGCAACGGCTCAACACCGTTGGCAACAGTTTGCCGGGTTGTTCGCTGACTAAAATTAGCACGGTGTCACGCGCAGGCTCTTCCAAAGTTTTTAGCAGCGCGTTCGCCGCCGCAATAGTCATCGCATGCGCCGGCTCTATGACGGCTATTTGAAAGCCACCGGCCTGCGGTGTTTTAGCAAGCCGCTCTGCGGCCCAACGAATCAGATCAATGCCGATACTGACCTTGCCTTCCTCTGGGTGGATCGCACAATCATCCGGGTGGCTGCCCGCATGTCGTGCGATACAGCTACGACATATTTCACATGCATGCGCATTTGCAAGCGGCGTTATGCATAGCAGCGACGCGCGCACCCTTTCGGCGAATTGATGCAGTCCTAAACCTGGGCTGGCGGTGAGCATCAGCGCATGCGGCATCTGCCCACCCAGTCTACGCGTGGCAAAATTTGCCCAAGCGGCCTTTTGCCAATCTGGCATTGCCTCAGTCATTGAAGTATGAGTCTCACTCATCGTTGATAGAGGTCAACTGCGGCATCGTGTTCCTCGTAGGTATCACTAAACTGGTGCGTGCCATTGCCTTTGGCAACAAAATACAGCGACTTTCCGCCATCTGGATTCAGCGCGGCATGAATAGCCGCTTTGCCGGGCATCGCAATCGGCGTCGGTGGCAAACCGGCGCGAGTGTAGGTGTTGTAGGGCGTATCGGTGGTTAAATCTTTTCGGCGAATATTGCCGTCATAGTTCGCACCCATGCCATAAATGACGGTCGGATCGGTTTGCAAGCGCATATTTAATTTCAAGCGGCGCGTAAATACGCCAGCGATTTGTGGACGTTCTACCGCCCGGCCGGTTTCTTTCTCGACGATTGAGGCCAGTATCAGTGCCTCATACGGGCTGGCGAGCGGGAGCTCTGGCGCGCGCGTGGCCCATTCGGCTTTCAGTACGCGCTGCAAATCCCAGTAGGATTTGCGCAAAATTTCAACATCGGTAAAACCGCGCGGGAAGCGATAGGTTTCGGCAAGAAATAAGCCCTCAGGCAGCGTTTCCGGCGCACCTATTTTCTGCATTACCTCGGCGTCAATTAGGCCACCGATGGTCTTTTTGACTGCCTCGTGCGCAGTAAGAAGTTTGCGCATATCTTCAAAGCGCGTGCCTTCAATGAAAGTAATGCTATGTTGCACCACATCGCCAGTTGCCATTGCATAGAGCAGCGTGCGCGGGGTGTCTTTGGGCCGAATTAAGTACTCGCCAGCCTTGAGCGTGTTGGCGAGTTTGAGTTGGCGCATCAGCATGCGCCATTGCCAACGTTCGCCACTGTGCGCGCCCACTTTATCTAAAGTTTCTAAAAGCGCATCGGCGCTGCTGCCTTTTTCAAAGTTAATGGTCACATCCACGCTACCGGCGAGCAGCGGTGTGTTACTGAATTGCTGATATTCACGCCATAAATAGATTCCAGCAGCGCTGAGTGAAAACGCCAATAGTAGCAAGAGAAAGCCCAGGCGAAATCTGCCTCGCTGTTTGGCGAAGCTAAGTTGCGGTTGCATAAGTTGTCTAAAATTGATTTTGCTCATGGGCGAAATGCTACTTGATTTAGCGCGGTGATAATTCGTTGCGTCACTGGCCGATCATTGGCGAAAGTTCTGCCCGCCGCGCCCTCGCCAAATAGACGCGCGACCGGCCGAATTGCGCGCACAGCGTTGCACAAAAATAGCTCCGATGCGTTGCAGACATCGTCTAAAGATAGTTGCCGTACCGAGAGCTCTAGCCCAATGTCAGTACAAATTTGCATGACGCATGCGCGCATGACGCCCTTAACACCAGCGCCGTCTATGATCGGCGTGCAAAGGCGCCCGTCTAATACAGCAAAAATATTCGCTGAAATCGCACAAATGACTTGGCCTGCGCAGTCGAGCATTAGCCCTTCCTGAGCGCCGTGAGGATTGGGCTCGTTTGCGCCTAAAATTTGTTCGCCGCGGTTAAGGTGCTTAATGCCACTCAGAGCCGAATGCTGCGCGAGCCGGGTTTTGCAGACTCGAACCGTGATTCCTGTCGCCTGTTCTGCGGTAATTGATTGCGCTAGCGCACTGACCACAACGGCGTACTCAACGCCATTGTGGCTGCGTTGATAGCTGCCCCCTGGCGCAGCACTGATCGCGATTAACTTAATTACCGCGTTCGGGTGCAATGTGGCAATGCACTTCAATTCCGAACGAATTTTGTCGGCATTGAGTTCGGCTAGACCCAGCAATGCAAGCCCGCGAGCCAGGCGCTGCAAATGTCCGTCTAACAAGGGCAAACGCCCTTGATCGCTGCGCATGGTTTCAAATACGCCATCGCCATAATTTGCTCGGGACAAAAACAGTTCGCCTTCAATGCTGACGCCGCCTTGATAGACGGTCTTGTTTGTTTCGATAGTCACGCAACTCCTTAGTTTTCCTCGTTTCTAGCAGCGAATAGAACCGTTCGCATTGAGCTATCCGTTTTGAAAAGCAAAACTGCACACAATCCATATACCTCGTCATTGCGAGCGCAGCGAAGCAATCTAGCTTTAAACGACGAGATTGCTTCACTGCGTTCGCAAAGACGAATCTTAAGCTGTTCTTTTTTCCGGTTCGCTCTGAGCTTGCCGAAGGGCAGAGCATTTCATATTTTACGAAGCCAATTGACGTTTGTATGGACTGAATTTACTGGCTTTGTTGCGCACAGACTTTGTCCGTACACTCCGCAAAAAATACTAAAACGCGTTGCCCCAATCATGGGCGTCCGTCAAATTTCCCACAAGTTTAGGTCATTATGTCTATTGAATTGGCACGTGCGCAGTTGGAAAAGGGGGCGGCCCTGCACCGTGCGAATCAGTTTGGCTTGGCGCAAAGCCACTACGAACGCGCGGTCAAGCTGGACCCTAATAATGCTGATACATGGCATTTACTGGGTCTTGCCGCATTTCAACTCGGCATTCTTGCAAAAGCGGTTAAACACCTTAGCAAAGCGGTGCAAGTACGGCCGGAATTTGCGGAAGCATGGAATAATTTGGGGATCGCACTTAAGTCCAAAGCATTGCAGTCGCAAGCACAAAATTCGGCGGTTTTTGCTGATCTTGACGCCGCGCAAGCAGCGTTCGCGCAGGCGCTAGCATTACGCACAAACTATGTTGAAGCCGCGCACAACCTCGGAATTTTGCATGAGGCTAGAGGTGATTTTGCTGCGGCAGAAGCGGCGTACCGCACCGCCCTAAGCTGGCGTCCACAGGCGATTGATTCGTTGACTAACCTGGGCAACTTGTTACGTAAACAGGGCCAATGCGAAGCCGCACTGCCGCTGCTCAGCAAAGCCGACGCACTGGCCGCAACGGCCTCAAGCTCGCTGAATTTGGCGCTGGTGAAGCTGGATTTGGCGGACTACAGGGGCGCGATGCACGATGCGCAGCGTGCTCTAAATCTGGAACCTAATATGTTGGATGCGCTGGCGAGCTTTGGCAGCGCTGCGCGCCTAAACAACGACTTAGCCAGCGCCTTACCGGCTTTGCGTCGCGTTGCGGAACAACTATTAGCGGCTCGATGCCTAAGCGCAAGCGAAGCACTACTTGAACTTGCAATCGCTGAAAACGCGAGCGGCGATTATTTATCGGCGTGCGCGCTGCTGGTGGATGCAAGAAAACTGGCTCCGAAAAATGAGCGTCTGCGTTGGAACGCTGCGTTTTTATTGCCTACGCTGATGCAAGATGAGGACTCCACGGTGCAGGCGCTGGCGAATTTTGACGCCGCACTGACTGAGTTTGAGACGCGCACGGACTGGCATAAAATATCGGCCGAAGCGCTACTCGAAGCGGTGTTAACCACGCCAAGTTTTGATTTGGCTTATTTGCCTGGCGAAACGCTTGAACTACAAAAGCGCTTTGGACGATTGCTTAGCGCAGTCGTAGTTGAGCACATTTTACCGCGTACGGAGCAAAAGGCCGGGGCAGGGCGCGCCGCATCCGAGGCTGAAATGCCTGTGCCGCGCAAGCGCCGTATCGGTGTAATCAGCAGCTATTTGCGCGAACACACCGTGATGCGCTATTTCGCAGGCTTTATTACCGCGCTGTGTGCGCAAACTGAGCTGGAAGTTTGGCTCTACTACACCGGCACCGAGTTAGATGCGCAATCCCTTGCACTAAAAAGTGCTGCGCACCACTTTCACCACGTAAAAACCGGCGTGCGAAATGCGATTGCTGAAATTCTTGAGCACGATTTGGATGTCATGATTTTTCCAGATGTAGGCATGGATGCCCAGCAGCACCTATTTGCGGCTTGGCGCTTGGCACGGGTACAGATCGCGCTCTATGGGCATCCGATTAGCACCGGCTTAGCGCAAATGGATGTCTATTTCAGTGCTGTGGCATTAGAACCTGCGCATGCACAAGCAGACTATAGCGAGCGTTTAGTACTGTTGCCCGATCTAGGCGCTGCACTCACGGCACCAAAACTTGCCCCAACCCGCACTCAGCGTGATCTGGACGGCGCGGCGGTAAAATTGCTGTGCGTGCAAAATCTTGCCAAGTTAACGCCCGAGTTCGATCAAGCAATCGCGGAAATATTGGCGAATTCAACCGCGACTTTGATGTTTATCGACCGCCAACCGCTGTTGACGGCGCGCTACATGGCGCGTTTGCGCGCTGTTTTGTTGGCGCACAATGTAGCGTTTGAGCGCATCAAAATAATGCCAGCGTGCGCGTATGGCGAGTTTATGCAGCATTTGACGGATGCCGATTTAGTACTCGATAGCCCTTGGTTTTCTGGTGGCGCAAGCAGCGTGGATACGCTTAGTGCCGGAACGCCCATTCTGAGTTGGGCAAGCCGCTTTGCGCGTGGGCGACAAACGAGCGCCATGCTGCAAACGCTGGGATTGGCTGAGCTGGTCGCTTCGAATAAAAAGGAATTTGTTTCAAAAGCGCTGACAATCATTGCTGAGCGCAGTCTTCAAACGCGCCTGCGCCAGCAGATCAGCGAAAATTCGCATCGCTTGTTTGCAACGGCGGCGACGCAGCAGTTTGTTGTCGAAGTATTACGGCTTGCGGATTCCGCTTAAGCCTCAATCCTTATCCGATGCGCCCTCAGCAATTGATAAAACTCACTACATTCCTCGGCCACTTTGATACCCGCTGGCGTTAGTTTGGCCTGACTTTGGCTTGGCTTTTCAAAACCTGTGGATTGCCAAACCGCGTGATACCAATGCGGTGCCCAAATGCCGTCGCTGGCGCGCGGCCCAGCCGGCCAATGCAGCATGCGTTCGCTAAATTCAATATCAAAAAATTGGCAGATGGCACGCAAATACCCGGCTGGGTTTCGCAAAAAGTCGCCTGCATCGATTACCGGCGGCGCTTCGCCGCGTTGCGTTAAATAGCCAAATAGCGCTGCTTGTTGCGGCAAGCCAATGTCGTCGGCAGTAACGGCG
>JAYVAQ010000298.1:0-5318 GCA_043750875.1 Rhodanobacteraceae bacterium | reverse complement strand
TTTTGATTAGATCCTCGCCAAGTTCGGCATAAAGTGCGGCGCGAATCGCTTCATCGCCTGAGGCATAGCGCAGCGCTTCGATGCGCGCACGGCTGAGCTGGCTGTGCAGGCGCAGCGGGCGCTCGACTTTCACTTTCCAATAGCCAAAGGCGGCATTTGGGAATATTTTCGATTGGGGAGTTTCTTCAAAGCTTAGGAAGGTGTCGCAAATACGCTGGATATCTTCCGGGCTCAGCTCGCAGTTCTTTTTGCCCATGTTCTTGCGCAGCGGTTTGAACCATTGCGTGGCATCAATCAGCTGCACTTTGCCTTTGCGCGGTAATGCCTTGCGGTTGGTCAGCACCCAAACATAGGTGGCGATGCCGGTGTTGTAGAACATATTGAGCGGCAGCGCGACGATCGCCTCAAGCCAGTCGCTTTCGATCACCCAGCGGCGAATATTGCTTTCGCCTTGGCCAGCATCGCCGGTAAACAGCGACGAGCCGTTGTGTACCTCGGCAATGCGGCTGCCAAGCGGGGTGTCATGCTTCATTTTGCTCAGCATATTCGCCAAAAACAGCATTTGGCCGTCGCTGCTGCGCGTGATCAGGGAATATTCCGGATCCCCGGCGTGTTCAATCATAAAGCGTGGATCTTTCACGCCTTTTTTGCCGCCATCGCCGCTCATGCGCTCCAGGTCGCTCTTCCAGCTTTTGCCGTAGGGCGGATTGGCGAGCATGAAATCAAAGGTGCGGGCGCGAAACTGGTCGTTTGATAACGTGGAAAATGCCGGGCCACCAACGATATTGTCCGCCGCATCGCCATCGCCTTTGAGCAGCAGGTCGGCTTTGCAAATAGCGTAGGTCTCGGCGTTGATTTCCTGGCCGTAAAGATGCGTCGCCACCTGTTTGCCGTGTGATGTTGCGATTTGCTGCAGCGTTTCCTCGGCTACCGTCAACATACCGCCGGTGCCGCAGGCGCAGTCGTAGAGCAGGTATGTGCCGGACTCGATTTTGTCGGCCACCGGTAAAAACATCAGGCTGGCCATGAGTTTGACCGCGTCACGCGGCGTCCAGTGCTGCCCGGCTTCCTCGTTGTTATCCTCATTGAACATGCGCACCAAGTCTTCGAACACGGTGCCCATGGAATGGTTGTCCAGGCCGGGCAGCTCACCCACTGGGCGTGGGCTGAGGTTGATGTCCTTGGCAAGAAACTTTTCAATCAGCTGACCCAAGCCATCGGACTCAGAAAGCCTTGGAATTTGATTGCGAAATTCAAAATTTTTGAGGATGTCCTGCACGTTCGGCGAAAAGCCGTCGAGATAGGCCATGAAGTCGTCTTTCAATGTTTGCTGCGTCTTGCGCGACTTCAAATCACGCAACAAAAACGGTGACGTGTTGTAGAAAGCCTCGCCCGATGCGGCACGCAACGCATCGTCTTGATTGGTAATTTGCGCCTTATCAAGCGCCGATTTCATCTCTAATACCGCGTCCTTGCTTGGCTCTAGCACTGCGTCGAGCCGACGTAAAACGGTCATCGGCAAAATGACATCGCGGTATTTGCCGCGCACGAATACGTCGCGCAAGGTATCGTCAGCGATGCCCCAAATAAAGTTGGTGATCCAGCTGAGTTGCGATTGATCCATAAAAACTCTTCTTTTGTGCGGCAAACGCGGCTTAAGGGCCGTCTAGTTTGCCGACAATGGCACAGCGCGCCGGAATTCGCAGCCGCTGGCGCGCAACCGGGCGAATTATTGCGCTTGCCTTATATCTCAATCATAAGCTAGCCAGCCTTACTCCGGCCGCAACGCCCGCAGCGGATCAATCGCACATGCGCGGCGCGCTGGAATTAGGCTTGCGCCTAGGGCGACGATTGCCAGCAGCACTAACACGCTGACATACGTCGTCGGATCGTACGGGCTGACGCCAAACAGCTGCGCGGCCAAGCTGCGTGCGAGCACTAATGCGCCTGCGAAACCGATGACTAGCCCTAGGGCGATCAGCTTGGCGCTGTGCGTGAAGATCATTTGCATAATGTCCTTGCGCCCGGCGCCGATCGCCACTCGTACGCCAATTTCACCAGTGCGTTGCCCGACCAGGAACGCCAATACCGCATAAATGCCTACTGTTGCCAGTAACAACGCCACGCCGGCAAATACCAGCAACAGCTGCATCGGTGCGCGTCTGGGCCCGAGCGAATCGTTAATGCGTTCGTGCATGGTTTTTATATCGAACAATGGTAGTCCGGGATCGAGTTTCTTCAGCACGCCGCGAACTTGGCTGGAAAGTGCGGCGGGCGCTAAGTTGGAGCGAATTACGATCGCGACAAACGCGGGTGCGTCTTGTTGCAGCGGCAAATACATCGTTTCTTTACGTTCGCTCACCCCTAAATCATTTGATTTCACCGCACCGACGACACCAACAATCGTCATCCAACGTATTTGCGGCGCGCTGCCGTCCGCCAATATATTTTCCGCGCCGAACGTAATTTGCTTGCCGATGGGATCAAGGCCGGCAAAGTGCTTGTCAGCGAATACTTTGTCGATGATGGCAACCGGTGTGGTGTCGCTGCGGTCGGTGGAATTAAAGTTGCGGCCGGCAATTAACGGCACGCCTGCGGCGTCCACATAACCCTCGTCAATTACGCGCTGATAGGCGTGCGGCATCGGATGGCTAGCGTCATACACCTCACCTTTGATCGAAAATGACGCACCCGCCGAGGCCATTTGGGTAAAGGGCAGGCCAGAAATCAGGCCAGCACCGCTCACGCCCGGCAAGCTGCGCACATCGCGCAACGCCGATTCGTAAAAGCGTGCGCGCTCAGGTGCTTGCGGGTATTGCTCGCGCCCCAAGATAAGCGCGGCGGAATACAAACCGTCGGCTTTGAAGCCGGGATCCACATCGCTCAAACGCGCGAAGCTTCGTAGCAATAGGCCCGCACCGATCAACAGCGCAACGGACAAGCTGAGCTGCATCACCACGAGGCTTGAGCGGCTTATTTGCGTCAAACGTGAGCCGGTGTTGCCACGGCCACCATCACGCAGTCCAGACGCCAACGAATGATTTACCACGACAGCGGGAATAATGGCGATCAAAACCGCGACCGCCAGCGCCAACACCAGGCTGAAAACTAGGACTTGTGGATCCAGGCCAGGCAAGAGCAGCGAGCCGCCCATGCGTTGCGTTAGTTGCCCGCCCATCAATAACAAGCACGCTTTCGCAACCAATAAGCCCAGTGCGGCACCCGCGAGCGATGCCAATAATGCCTCGGCAACCAATTGGCGGAACAGCTGAGTACGTCCAGCGCCGATCGCGGCGCGCACGGCAAATTCGCGTCGACGCGCCAAACCCTGCGCCAGCAGCAAATTCGCGACGTTGGCGGCTGCGATTAAAAGCACCAGCAATGTCGCTGCTTGCAATAGCGTAATCATGCTGCGCAATTCGCCGACGAAGAAGGGCTGTAAATATTCGGCTCGGCCACCAAACCCGGACGAGTCATAAAATTCTTTAAAGTCCGGTAATCGCGCGCTGACCCGATCAACCAGGACTTTCATCTGTGCGTTTGCACCTTCGATGCTGGCGCCAGGTGCCAATCGGGCAATCGAAATGGAATTCTCATTGCCGCGCTCATCGTCGGTTTTTTGTTCGGGCGTAAAAATCAATGGCACATACAGTTCGCGGTCTTGATCTGGGAAGGCGAAGCCTGCGGGCATAATCCCGACAATACGCACATTGCGTCCATTCAAAACTAAGTCTTTACCGAGCACAGAAGTGTCATCGCCATACAGCCGCTGCCACAGACTGTGACTGAGCACGGTGACCGGTACTGCGCCTGCTTCGGCATCGCTTTCTACCAGTGTTCGGCCCAGTGCCGCGCTGGATTTAAGCACAGTAAATAACGAGGGCGTGGTGCGCGTCGCCAGCAAGCGCTCGGGCGTATTGCCGCGATTGAGGCTGAGGAAATCTTGGCTGAGCATCGCGATCGATTCAAACGCAGGCGCACCCTCTTTGCGATCCAAATAGTCCGGAATTGAGGTGCCGGCAAACTTTAGATCATTGTTAGGATAGGTGTTGTAGACCATCACTAAACGTTCTGCATCTTTGAAGCCTAGGGGCTGCAAAAGCATGCGATTGACGACGCTAAACACCGCTGTGTTCGCACCGATGCCTAGTGCCAAAGTCAGGATGATCGCCAGCCAAAGCCCTGGGCGCGCACGCATTTGGCGAGTTGCTTGGCGCAAGTCTGCAAAAATACTCGTCATAACCTTGATCCGTGTTCTGAGCTGGAACCACGTTGTTTGCATTTTCTGTGCCAGTTGCAGTGCGTCTATTGCAGCGCGCGAACGCGGCTTTCGTTCTATGCTTTCAATTAAAATCGCACAATGAAATTCCATTTTCGCGCAGCGCATTGGCCGCGCAACTGCCAGCGCGCAATCCGCGCTAATTTATTTCTGCCAAAATCTTGCTCAGCTCGGCTTGAATGTTGGCCGGGAAATTCGCTGGATCATTGCGCGTGATCAAGGCGGATAGATGCGTCAAAACATTGGCTTGGGTGCGCATATGGAAATAGTTTTGCGCGTTGAACTTGCCTTGCCACAGTTGTTTCTGATCCCGACGCAAGGTGTCAAACCAACTCTGAAATGCATCGGAAGCAAAATCTGAGCGATGCAAAACCAGCATCAACGCACCAGCCAGTCGCGCATCTTCACCCCAAACAAACACCGCCGAGGTTGAGCGTGCGCGCTGTGCTACGGCGCTGATCAAGCGCGATTGTTGCGCTGGTTTCAGTTTTGCGTTGCGCGCCAACACCCGCAGCAGATCCGCCGCGTGCGCAGTGGCATGCGCCCACCCATGTTTATCGTCATAACCACGCAAGTCTTGCTCAAATCTTAGTGCTAGCTCAGCTTGACCAAACAAGTCATCGAATCGGGCCTGCGTGAGAAAAGGTCGGCTTAAATCAACTGCGGCAAGTTCCTTGAGATTAAGCATCGCAAACGAGCGCGCAAATACCGATGTCGTGCCCTGCTCGCCTAGGCCTTTCAAAACATGCGGCAAATAGGCGTCATATAGGGCATTTAAATCATTTGCCGAAAGCGCAGCGGTGTCGTGCAAAAAATGCCGCTGAATTTCATAGCCGAATTGGTCGCGTATTTCAGGATCGGGCTCGTCAACATAAGACGCCAATTCCAATGTAGCGCTTGCTAGCACGGTACTGTCGGGCATTTGATAGCTGTTTGCGATCACGCCGCGCCAAAACGTGCGGTCATGCAGCGTCTGTTTTAGCACAGGGTTTGATTGATCCACCGCAAGAGCGTTGCCCGCGATCAACAACTGCAAAAT
>JAYVAQ010000297.1:0-3905 GCA_043750875.1 Rhodanobacteraceae bacterium | reverse complement strand
GCTGCGTCGATAAGTCCTGTGCCGCCGATAAAAGTTGTTCCGTTCATAAGCCACATGGCGATACGTCCATCCGTGTGGCGAAACAGCAAATCAGATTTGCCGTCACCGTTAAAATCGGCGGTGTGGGTGGGGCTCCAACCGGTAGCGGCGTTCATCAGACCTGCGCCGGTAGTGAGCGTTAGGCCATTCATCAGCCACATTGCAACACGCCCATCGGTGTGTTGCAATAAAAGATCAGCCTTGCCATCGCCATTAAAATCAGCGGCGTGAGATACGCTCCAGCCCGAACCAGCGGGCAGCAATCCCGCGCCACTTGATAGAGTTGTGCCATTCATGAGCCACATTGCGATACTGCCATCCGTATGGCGCAATGTCAGATCCGCCTTGCCGTCACCATTAAAATCACCAACATGGGTGACACGCCAGCCGCTGCCTGCGTTCAGCAGTCCCGCACCAGAAATAAGGGTTGTCCCGTTCATGAGCCACATAGCGACTCGACCATCCGTATGAACAAATAATAAGTCAGCTTTGCCATCACCATTGAAATCGGCCGTGTGAGTTACTGTCCAGCCTGACGCAGATGCAAGTACACCGGCACCACTGGTTAATGCCGCACCGTTCATCAGCCACATCGCAACCTCACCGCTGGTATTGTTAAACAGCAGATCCGCTTTCCTATCTCCACTGAAATCTTGCGGCGCTGCGACAAGAGATTGCGAAGCAATCATCGAAAAAGTAATCGCAACACTTGCGAGTAGCCTTTTGAAGAAAGCATATATTGCTTTGTTCGCTATGCGCGGGTTTTCGTTAAGGTTCAGACCTGGTGCAAGATTCTTACTCATGAAGTGTTTCCTTTGCTGTCTTTTGGTGAATACAACCAGGTCAGCAATATGCATGCCACACGAATCGACAATTTGAACACCTGCTTAATACCAAGTCTCAACCATACAAACCACTAAGTTATAGATAGGGTGGGTGTGAAAAGCATGCCGCTCATAAAATCGAGGCTATTACGGCAGAAGGCCAATTGAGTTGGGACACATGGTTGAGCGTGATTGCTAGGGGCAAAAATGCCAAATTTCTCAGCAAATGCAGAGCGCTTCATCGAATTTTTAGAGTGCTACAGAGCGCGACCGCTTACGAGTGACGGAACCCACCCATTTGAATTCTTAGGGCTTACCATTGAACGCAGATAATTAAGTTAAAAATGTAATGAAACTTATTTTTCAATTATTTCTTCACACGCGAGATTATTTATCGGTTCATTTGTCGGCAGAGGGAGACACGATATACGCGCTAGCGACAACACCGTATGCGGTAACCTTTAAGGTAGTTCCACAAACCTAAGTTTAACTGCCGCGATCCGGCGCAGCGTTGAACAATTGCGTCGTTAGTGAGCAAGAGCCGTGAGCATGTCCGCTAGTCCTTGTACGCCACCGCTCGTCTCAAGCGTCTGCGATGCCAGCTGAACAGCCGCACCGCTCACTGGTTTAGATTCAAGCAAATCCACCAGCGCTCTTGCCAATTCATGCGCCGTGCGATTGCGCCTCACCACCACGCCACCGCTCAGCTGCGCCAATCGCATGCCATTGAAAAATTGGTCGTAGGCGAACGGCACAATAATTTGCGCCATACCCGCGCGCATGGCGAGTGCCATGGTGCCAACACCGCCGTTGTGAATAATGCCGCGTGCATGCGGAAACTGTTTGTCGAACGGCGCGTAATCGATCAGGAATGCGAATGCGGGTAGCGGCTGCACGATTTGGTCGGGAAAGCGGGTCACTAAAATCACGCGTTGATTTGCAATCCGCGCAGCTTCAATCGCGCGCTGAAAAAACGTGGATGCAGCACCGGCGCCGGTGCAAGCCGAGACTACAATCGGCGGATCGCCATCGGCTAAAATGCCGCCAGCCCTGGGTTCGGTGGCCACGCCTCTGAGCTTAACGCCACCGGGAATCCCGTCGAGATAGCATTCGCTGGCTAATCGTTTTGGCTACTCGCAAACCACGTCGGCACTGCGCAAACAACGCGATCAGGCGAATGAATCCAGTGCGTGAACATATGGCGTTGATGCGGCAGCTTGATTGACCTTCTGACCGCGTTCACCTCATCAGCGCTTGCGCCATAGATGTAGAAGCGATCAAGTAGCAAACTCAAGCACTGGCGAGCGTTTTCGAGCAAAAATTGCTCGTAAGCCGCGCCAGTACTAGCGTTACACCCTCGTTATTTCTTTGCACCGTCTTTGTCTTTTTCGGCCTTCTTGTCCGACGATGGCAGCACAATGTCTGCCGCCACACCCACTGTTTTGGCCGTAACCTTGACGGCGGTGGCGGCGACGGTAATGGCCGCATCCGCGACTGCAAACACGGCGCAGCCCGCAAGCGAAGATGCGATGGCGGCAGTTAGCCCCATTGCGGCGGCCAATTTAACAACAACCAAGGCACTCGGCTTACCCATCATTTGCTCCATTCAGTTTCGTTTGAATCGCCTGCCATTATTCATCCTTGCGATTCGAATTGTTGAGATTGATCGTAATGATATCCAAATGCGGCGACGGTCAGGGGCGCAAACAAATTACGCCGCATTTAACCGCCACAATAAAAGTTTGACTACGACTGTCTGCCACCCTATTCTCACGTTTGCACGTACAACACTAACATTCGGGGAAAACATGAAGCGAATGAATATGCTCGCAAATTCCATCGCACTTTGCATGGCGGCGTTCTTGTTGGCTTCACCAGTATTCGCGCAAAAAAGTACGGTGGCCAAAGCTGCCGCGTTATCGCTGGAATCAGCCATAAATCGATCCGGCCAGCAGCGCATGTTGTCGCAGCGCGTGACGAAAGCATATGCGCAACTGTTACTCAATGTGGTTCCTGATCGCTCGCAGACCACGGTGCAGCAATCAGTAAAACGATTCGACGAAAATTTGACTTCGCTCGGCGAATTTGTACCGAGTCAGCCAATTGCAGAGACGCTCGCGCGACTCAAAACAGAATGGAATCCGGTGGCTGCTCTGGTCGGCCAGGCCCCCACAGAAGCTCGTTTGAAGGAATTGGCAGCGTTGACCGACAGAGTGCTCGAGACTGCGCAGAAATTGGTCTCACTCTACGAAGCGCAAGCCCGAAAAACAAGCGCCAACGTGATCAATGAAGCAGGCCGCCAGCGGATGCTGTCGCAGCGCATTGCCCAACTGTATATGCTGGCGCAAACCCGCTCCTCGAATCCCAAAACAATTGACGACTTGAAGTTGCTACGCCGTGAATTTGAGCTTGCCCACCAACGATTGAAAACAAATGCATTGAACGACGAAAAAATTAAACTCGATTTAGCCGTTGTCGACGGCCAATGGGGTGTTTTTCAACTCGCTATCGACAGCAAGCCTGATCCGGTGATGCAGCGCAATGTTGCGGTGACCAGCGATAATATTCTCGACATCATGCAAAGCGTTACCGCGCAATATGAGTTGCTGGCGGCGCGCTAGACGGAGTTCGTTCTTGGCGCAGGCACGAGTGATTCAGGCGCCAGCGATTCAAGCGCTCGCGTCATGTCACGAAGCCCGTCGCTTGCGGCCAATGTTTGCGTTTGCAGTTCAGCGCATGCACTGGCGACGTTTCTAGATTCAAGCAAATTTCGCATCACGTTTGCCAACTCGTCAGGCAAGCGGCTGCGTCTTACCACCGCGCCACCGCCCAACAGCGCAAGTCGCGCACCATTGAAAAATTGGTCATACGCGAATGGCACAATAATTTGCGGCAGGCGCCCGCGCATCGCGAGCGCCATGGTGCCGATGCCACCGTTGTGAATGATGGCGCGAACGTGCGGAAATAGTTTGTCGAACGGCGCGTAGTCGATCAGGAATGCGAATGCAGGCAACGGCAGCGGGATTTGATCGGGAAAGCGTG
>JAYVAQ010000296.1:0-3559 GCA_043750875.1 Rhodanobacteraceae bacterium | reverse complement strand
GTGATGCCGCAGACGATTGAAGCGATCAAGCATGCGAAAGCAGCTGGCGTACCGCTGATTGTTGCGGTCAATAAGATGGACAAAGCCGACGCCGATCCAGAACGCGTCAAACAAGGTCTGTTGCAACATGAAGTCGTGCCGGAAGAATTTGGTGGTGATGTGCAGTTCATCCCATTGAGTGCCAAAACCGGTATGGGTGTGGACACGCTGCTGGAAAATATTTCAGTGCAGGCCGAAGTGATGGAATTGCGCGCCGCAACTTTGGGCCGCGCACGTGGCACGGTGGTGGAATCCTCGCTCGACAAGGGGCGCGGTACGGTTGCGACGATTTTGGTGCAGTCCGGCACCTTGAAGAAAGGCGACGTCATGCTTTGCGGTACCCAATGGGGCCGTGTACGCGCCATGTTTGATGAAACTGGGCGCCAAATTACCGAAGCTGGCCCGTCTATTCCGGCGGTTGTGGTCGGTTTGCAAGGTACGCCGAATGCTGGTGATGACTTTATGGTGTTGGCAAACGAGCGGATGGCGCGCGATGCCGCACTTGAGCGCGAAAACAAAATTCGCGATCAGCGCCTAACCCGCAGCTCAGCTGGCAAGCTGGAAGACATGTTCAGTCAAATGACCGCGGTCGACGTCAAAACGTTGAATATCTTGGTCAAGGCCGATGTCCAAGGCTCGGTTGAAGCCCTGCGCGAAAGCTTGGTCAAACTGGCAACAGCAGATATCAAAGTCAACGTCATCAGCTCTGGCGTCGGCGGCATCACCGAGAGCGATGCCTCACTCGCGGTATCAGCCAAAGCGTTGGTCATTGGCTTTAACGTACGTGCTGATGCTAGTGCCCGCAAGGTGTTGAGCGACGGTGGCGTATCGTTGAACTACTACTCGATCATCTATGAAGCGATTGACCACGTACGCGGCACCTTGACCGGCTTGCTGGGCAATGAAATCAAAGAAGTTATTCTGGGCACCGCACAAGTTCGCGATGTATTCCGCTCCACCAAATTCGGCGCAGTGGCCGGTTGTATGGTGTTGGAAGGTGTGGTCAAACGCAGCAAGCCGATTCGCGTGTTGCGCGACAACGTAGTGATTTTCCAAGGCGAATTGGAATCCCTGCGCCGCTTCAAAGACTTGGTCGATGACGTACGCAACGGCATGGAATGCGGGATCGCAGTCAAGCAATACAACGACGTCAAGGTTAACGATCAAATCGAATGCTTTGATCGGATTGAGGTCGCGCGTATTTTATAGTTGGATCTGCAAGGTTGGAAAACTAAAAAACCCCGCTAATTGCGGGGTTTTTTAGTTTTTGAAATTCGCGGGCCAACTTCCCAACCGCACCATCGCTAACGTGTCGCGTTCGCAATAGTCCAATAGATTTTTGCGCAGCGCCTCGCGCTCCGCCTCAGAAGTTTCCGCGCGGATCGCTTGGCGGTAAACCGTCTGCACTTCATCGCCACCGCTTAGCGCAAGATTGTCATAGCTTAGCTCCGGCGCGATCGTGGGCAACACCGCTTTGATCGACCAAGAACCGCGCATGTCACGGTGGTAGTAATTCGCTCGATAGATCGGCAACAAGTCGACCATTCTTTTGACTATCAAATGCAGCGCCCGCGCGTGCTGCGGAAACATCAGCGCCAATTCGCGCAAGCGCGTCGCCTCAAAGCCGATGTTCCAAACCAGCACCGGGCCGATCGTGCCAACCGCCGCCAAAAGCTGTTCGACGAATTTCAGCATCGGCGCATTGCCGCTTAAATCCAGAAATGCCTCTTGCCGCAATGCGCCGTCCTCAGTTTGAATGTGGCAAGAAAATTGAAATGGTAACTGTTGAAATGCGCGCGTGCCCAGCCAACGCGGCACGACAAAGCGAATCGTTTCAAAATCTAGGTAATGGCGTGGGTAGTCAATCGCGGCCAGAACTTCCGTAAGCTGCTCAGCGACAAACGCCGTTCCGGTGCGAGTTGCCAAACTGACGCGCAAATGCAGGGCGCGCTCCAACGCAACATCGGGCACGTCGCGCAAATCCGAATATCCCGCCAGTCTTAGCCGCTCAAGCATGCCGGCGTTTATGCGCGGCAATAGCTCAATCGGAAACTCGGCGCGCGTAACACCCGGCTCTGCCGCACAGCAGTGCGCATAAAACGGGCAGCCATAGGGTTTAAAGCAATGTGCACCGGTGCTGATTTCCGGCTGTGCGGCCAACGCCACCTGCTGCATTTCCGCGACGATGCCCGCAATGCGCGGCAGTAAGGCCTCGACCTCGGACGTGATGTCGACTAATTTCAGCAGGCCGTGGTAGTCGCCCAGCGTTCTATAGACAAATTGATTGTCGATATGCCCCAGCAGCACACAGCGAACATTGCGCCCGCTGCCGCGCGCCACCCAGGTTTG
Organism: Rhodanobacteraceae bacterium; assembly: GCA_043750875.1. GTDB lineage: Bacteria > Pseudomonadota > Gammaproteobacteria > Xanthomonadales > SZUA-5 > JANNYA01. Next base: position 1,171 of record JAYVAQ010000296.1, on the reverse strand, counting down.
AATCGCGCAGTCCCAAATGTGCTCCGCCTTAACGGTCGTGGTGGACTTCACCTCGATCAGCGTGTCGTGATCCGCATGCCGCTGAAAACCATCCACCCGCACCCGCACACCTTCATGCGCAAACGCCGCCTCAAAGAGCATCGGTGCTTGCAAATACGGCAATTGCAGCAGCTCCTCCGTTTCCACCAAAGCCTCGTTCACATGAAAGTGATCGGCTGCAACCAGCACCCCGCCACCCAGCAATTCCCGCGCCAGTTCACCAAACTGCGTGCCTTCGTCCAAGCGCACTTGTGCCGCTGCCGTCCAACTTGAGGCATCCGATTGGTGCAGCTCCAGCCACAGCCGTTTGTGGCATTGACGGCCGGATTGAATTCGGGATTTTGAGAGTCTAGGTTGCATCTTTCTTGGGTTTGCGCTCTTCAAGTATCCAATGCGTGTAGTCAGCTTTGTTAGTTGGCGACTTTTTTGGGGTGCGTTTGACCGCATAGAGCGTCTTGGGGAATTCAGTGAGTTGCATAAAATGCATACCTTCACCTAACTTGCTTTTGTGCTCAATTAGAGCTGTGTGCATGTAGCCAAATTGTTCTGGAAGTTTCCTGGCGTAGGACAAACAGCATTCGAATTTTGGCTTATTCGGCGCGGCAAGAATCAAACGGTAAGGCTTTTTCAAATCGCCAAGTTCAGCAGGAAAACAAATTTCGTTGTGCGAGATAATTCGATCAAGGCGAATCAATTTCCTCGCAAGCTGGACTTGATCAAAATCAGCGCTTCCTTTTGCCTCAATGAACAGCATTACCAGTTTTTCGACATCGGCATAGACAACCAAAAGATCGATATCTTCCTGGGTGCCTGTGACCGGTCGAAAATCAGAATGAAGATTCTTGATTCGATCAACTGTTTTATGACTTTCTAGTTGCGCGCTAATCCCATTGACCGATTTCCCGTCCCAATTTGGCACGTTGGCTGTTATCCAAAGCGCAGCAAAAAGCCAATCTAGGTGATAGTCCATGCCAGCAAAGACGCAGTGTGCTGTGTCGTCCAGCCCCATTTCTATCGCGTGCAGCTTTAACTTTTTATCAAAGTCTTCTGACAAAAATTTCGTTTCGTCCCCATACGGTTTGCCCACGCCCAAATAGGCAGCGCGCATCAAATGATCGCGTTCCTTGGCAGA
>JAYVAQ010000295.1:0-2156 GCA_043750875.1 Rhodanobacteraceae bacterium | reverse complement strand
ATGCGATGCTACAAAAAGCGCGCGGGTTGGTGACAGTGAATAGCACGGTGGGCTTAGCCTCGCTCGGCCATCATTGTCCGACCATTGCATTGAGTAATCCGCTGTACAACATGGAGGGGCTGACATTCCGCGGCACGCTCGATCAATTTTGGCGCGGTGCCACGCCACCTGACGCGCCCCTGTTTAGGGCATTTCGAAACGCGTTGATTCACTCCACGCAAATTAACGGCGGATTTTATTCCGCACCCGGCATTGAATTGGCGGTGATGAATAGCGTGCGTGTTTTGGAATCGGCACGCTCGCCGCTGGAGGCATTGCTGTGATCACGCCAAAAAATATTTTGATCACCGGCGCGACCGGCGGGATCGGCGGCGCGTTGGCGCTGGAATATGCGACGACAGGTGTGAACTTGTTTCTGCAAGGCCGCAACGCGACCAAGCTGGCCGCGATTGCCGCGCGCTGCGAAAAACGGGGCGCGAAGGTTGAGACCTCAGTGATCGACGTGAGAAATATTGACGCGCTTGTTTTATGGGTGCATATCGCTAACGCCAGCTCGCCACTTGATTTGGTGATTCCCTGCGCGGGTATCAATATCAACACCGGGCCGAACCATGCGGGCGAAGTGTGGCGCGAAATCGATGCGCTCATCGACATTAATATCAAGGCCGTTATTGCGGTGGCAGATGCGGTGATGCCCAGCATGCGGGAACGCAAGCGCGGGCAAATCGCGCTGTTTAGCTCACTCGCAGGCTATTTCGGTTTGCCTGTTACACCCAGTTATTGCGCGAGTAAGGCCGCGATTAAAGCGTATGGCGAGGCGTTGCGCGGCGGTGTTGCTGATGACGGCGTTGAGGTCAATGTTGTCATGCCCGGATTTGTGGAGTCCCTTATGTGCGACGAGATGCCGGGGTCTAAACCGATGTTGTGGACGGCAGAAAAGGCCGCGCGCTTTATCCGGCGCGGGCTCGAGCGCAACCACGCCCGTATCAGTTTTCCATTCCCGCTTAATCTAGGCTGCTGGTATTTGTCGGTAGCACCCGCCAGCATCGCGCAACGGCTCGTCAAAATTTTTGGCTTTGGTGGGTGATTCGGCCTCAATTTTTAGCGTGTTACCGCCGCTCCTTGTCGGCTTAGCGCTGTCGATTGCGATTGAACAATTCTTGAGCCCGCGCCCGCCGCTGCTAGGGCGCTTCTGGCGCGCATGGGCGATTCACGTCGGCGTATTCGTCGCGTTTTTTGCAGTTGAATTGGCTATTTTTCAGCGCCCTTATTTCGTGAGCGCAATGGTGCTGACGGGAGTTCTGCTGTTGGTCTTGGTGAGCAATGCCAAAGCGCACTCGCTGCGCGAGCCTTTCATTTATCAGGATATCGAATATTTTCTTGACGCATTAAAACACCCGCGTTTGTATCTGCCGTTCATGGGAGCGTGGCGTGCATCGGCAGCGCTAATAGCATTCGTGGCTGCTGTTTATGTTGGACTAATGATGGAGCCGCCAATCACTCAGCAAATCTCCATTGCTGCATTTCTGCAAATATGTGCCGCGCTATTTTTTTTCGCAACCGCGCTGGTAATGTTTGCAAACACGGATTCTCTCGCGGTCTCGTTTGAGCCAAATAGTGATTTGAAACGATTGGGGCTTCTAGCATTTCTCATGCGCTATCGCCGAGAGGAAAGAAAGCCAATCGATGTTAGGTCGCTGAAATCGTGTTTTGAGGAACCAGTATCAATTGCAAAAGAAAATTTGCCCAACATCATCGTGATTCAAAGTGAATCATTTTTTGATGCGCGCCGATTATTTGCAGATATTGATCCTTCCGTCATGGCTGAATGGGACAAAACCATCGCGAGCGCATCAGCGAGCGGGCGCGTTGACGTGGCGGCATGGGGTGCCAACACAGTGCGAACGGAGTTTGCGTTTTTGTCCGGGCTCGAAGCGCAAACACTGGGCGTGCATCGCTTTAATCCTTATCGAAAAATGGCTCGGCAAGGCGTGCCCACGCTCGCGACATTCTTAAAAAAAATGGGTTATCGATGCGTGTGCGTACACCCTTATCCCGCCAGCTTCTACACGCGCGACTGTATTTTTCCAAAGCTGGGATTCGATGAGTTTATCGATGTTGAAGCATTTGCTGCGGCCGATAAATTTGGCCCCTAC
>JAYVAQ010000294.1:0-11130 GCA_043750875.1 Rhodanobacteraceae bacterium | reverse complement strand
GCCAGCCGCTGCGAGCGCGCGGGGTTGTGGATTAAGGCAGGTGAACATTTTGAGCTGACCAATATCGATTCAGACCCGCGCCACAACGATTACGCAATGCACTATCACAACAAAATGAAGCGCAAAGGCATTACGCAAGCGAATGCCAAGGCGATTGTACGCTCGCGCTCAACCGCAATTGCCGCAGTGATGCTCGATCGTGGCGAAGCGGATGCGATGATTTGCGGTGTCGTTGGGCGCTATTTGAACCAGCTAAAGTATGTGCAAGACATTATTGGGCTTGAGGCGGGCTGCGAAGGCTACGCGGCGTTGAGCGCCGTTGCCTGTGATAAAGGCGTGTATTTTTTCACTGACACCTATGTCGGCAATGAGCCCAACGCCGTGCAAATTGCTGATGCCACGTTGATGGCGGCCGCGCGTCTGCGCGTTTTTGGTGTGAAACCCAAGGTGGCGTTGCTGTCACACAGCAATTTTGGCACCCATGAAAATGCCAGCGCCCGCAAAATGCGCGAGGCTTTAGTGTTGCTCAATGCGCGCTCGCCTGAGCTTGAAGTGGAAGGCGAGATGCATGCGGATGCAGCCCTCGATGAAGCCTTACGCAATCGCATATTCCCGGATTCTAAAATGAGTGGCACCGCGAATTTATTTGTATTTCCAAATATCGACGCGGCCAACATCACCTTCAATATGGTGCGTGTATTGACCGATGGTGTCGAAATCGGGCCGATTCTGATGGGTGCTGCGAAGCCGGCGTATGTGTTGACGCCGTCGGCAACCGTTCGGCGCGTGGTGAATATGGCCGCACTTGCGGTGGTTGAAGCGCAGCTACGTGCGGATGGTTCTTCGCTTGTCGGTTGACGCAAATGCACTTGCTAGGGTCAAAATTTTGGCAGTGCCCAAGGTTTCGGTGTGCCAGCGCACGCAAGTGCACGAAACGTTGACACATAATCGACTATCACCTGATTTTCGCGGACAAAAATTCGATGAGCACACCTAACCCTGTCAGCGCCCCAAGTTACGCAAAGCCAGCGCGTGATTTGGTCGCAGCCCATACCCGTGGTGTGATTGCCGCCATTTCGGATCAAATGTTTCCGTACAACTCCATGGCCGACTACGCGCCGTTGGATAACGGTGACGTGTTATTTTTGCTATCAAACTTGGCTGAGCACTCGCGGTTTTTGCAGGTCAATCCAAAATGTAGCTTATTTATTGCGCCAAATTTGAATGATGGTGATGCCTTTCAAAAGCCGCGCTTGACCCTTGTGGGTGAGGTAGAAGAACTAGGCCGCAGCGAAGAAAATATCCGTGCATTCATGAAGTATCACCCACGTGCCAGCGCCTATATGGTGATGAATGACTTTCGTTTTTGGCGTTTTCATACTGAAAGTGCGCGTTATATTGGTGGTTTTGGGCGCATGGCTTGGCTGGAACAGGCGGAATACCGCGCAGGCTGATGCTTGCTTTTGATGTGAATGTAAAGCCTTGACTGCGTCAGCGGTTTTGATTCAGCTTCGCGTACGGAAAGGCTAAAACGGTATTGTTTCGCGTTTACTTCTGCATCGTCTCACCGGACAATAGCGGGCTTCGAATCAACGGCAGTTGTGAATGAACGAATTATCGAGTTGCGAGCAAAAGGCCACGCCAGAAGCGCTCGCGTCGCGTCAACAAGCCTCAGTTTTACGACAATTATGCGCGAGTTACGCAAAACCGCATCTGGGTAAAGCAATTTGGCAGCTATCCAACACATTGCCAATGTTTATCGGGCTTTGGGTGCTAATGGCATTTTCGGTGGTGCGCGATTGGCCGTACTGGATTACTTTGCTGTTAACGTTGCCAGCGGCGGGTTTGTACGTGCGAATTTTTATTTTTCAGCACGACTGCGGGCACGGCTCCTATTTTAAAAATACACGCGCGAATGATGCGGTGGGCGCGCTGCTTGGCCTGATTACGCTATTTCCCTATGGCTATTGGAAAAAGACGCACGCGATCCATCACGGTACCTCTGGCAATTTAGATCGCCGCGAATTAGGCGACGTGGAAACCATGACGGTAGCCGAATACAAAGCCTCCAGCTGGCAAAAGCGCCTTGCCTATAGATTGTATCGCTCCACTCCTGTTTTGCTTGGTCTAGGGCCGGTTTGGCAGTTTGTGATCAAACATCGCTTGCCCTTTGATATGCCGCTGAGCTGGAAAAAAGAATGGGCGAGCGTGCTTTGGAATAACGTCATGATCGTCTTGATTGCGGCCGGATTGGGTTATTTCATCGGCTGGCAGACCGTTCTTTGGGTGCATATTCCAGTCGTGCTGATTGCCGGAGCCCTCGGCGTTTGGTTGTTTTACGTGCAGCACCAGTTTGAAACGACGTATTGGGTGCGTGGTGAAGAATGGGACGTGGCGAAAGCCGCGATCGAAGGCAGCTCGTTTTATGATTTGCCGCTGGTACTGCATTGGTTTACCGGCAACATTGGCTATCACCACATTCACCACTTAGCAAGCCGCATCCCAAATTACAATTTGCGGGCCTGCTTTGAGTCCAATCCACTGCTGCGCAAAGCCCCGACCTTGACGATTTGGCAAAGTTTGCGCTGCGTCAACTTCAAACTTTGGGATGAAGAATTGCAGCGCATGGTTGGCTTTCCAAAGCGCACGACGGCACGCTGAGCGGTGAATCAAGCAGATAATTCAAGCACGACTTCTTCCGAAGAATTCGAAACGCAAGTTGTGCAAGAGGCCACGCTGTGGTCGCAAAGCGGCTGGACTGCCCGCGTAATCAAGAACGAAGAAGACGATGGCTGGGCGGTGTCAATGACCATGGACGGCGAATCCGAGCCCAGTCTGGTCGGGCCATGGACGATGGGGCGTGATAAGAAAAATCCCAAACCGCTGGACACTTCGGCGTTCACCACCTTAGTTAAAACCGCAACCGAAGTACTGCGCCGCCACGAGCAACAAGCGCATGCAGTGCTGCATAAAAGCACCAAGGTTGCCACGCCCTCGGGGCGTGTGCGGGTTTTGTTGGATATCGTCCCAGATGAAGACAATCCCTACGCATTGCTCAGTGCCCATAATGATTCAGGCGAGCAGGTTGCCGAAGTTCGCGTTGCCGCGAACTTTCGTTTTAACCACGATGTTGCCGGGGCGTGGGTAGCTTCTGGGTATGCGCCGTTTGCAAATGCCGAAAATTAGAATTCACCCCGCGAGTTTTCAGCTTCAAAACGGCTGAATGACCATGAACTTAAAATTCGTCTTTGCGAGCGAAGCGAAGCAATCTCGTTTTTAAGTCGACGCGTATTGAGATTGCTTCACTGCGTTCGCAATGACGATGAGTTATCCGGAGATGTTCATAAAGAGGCAATCTGGCAGTTATCAATGCCCCGGAGTGCGTTGGCGCTAGTGCGAATTTTACGCTCCTGCCTCCAAACCCTCCCAGCGTGCATAAGCCACACTCAAACGCCCAGCCAAATCAGCCAGTTCGGCGTTGGCCGCCAACACCGCACTTTGCGGTTGCTTAAAAAACTCCGGCGCTGTCATAGCTTCGCCCAGCGTTTTTTGGCGTGCCTCCATCGTTTCAATTTGTTTGGGCAGCTCACTTAATTCTTTGATTTCTTTGAAGCTCAGCTTGCGTTTTGGTGCGGCAATGGGCGCGGCTTGCGCCGCTGCGCTGGAAGCATTGGCCGGGCGCGTAGTTTGTGTGCGTGGCCTTTCACGCAGCCAGTCGGCATAACCGCCAGCAACCTCAACGACTCGGCCATCGCCTTCAAGCACTAACGAGCTGGTCACGACATTGTCCAAAAATGCGCGATCGTGGCTGACTAAAATGACAGTGCCTGGATAATCGGCGAGCAATTCTTCCAATAAATCCAGTGTTTCTAGGTCCAAATCATTGGTAGGCTCATCCAGTACCAGCACGTTCGACGGCTTTAGGAATAATTTAGCCAGCAATAAGCGATGGCGTTCGCCGCCGCTTAAGCGTGTGATCGGCGCGCGGGCGCGTTCTGGCGAAAACAGAAAGTCTTGCAAATAGCCCAGGATATGTTTGCGATTGCCGTTGATTTCGACGAACTCTTGGCCGTCGGCGACGTTGTCCAGGGCATTGAGCTTGTCGTCAAGTTGGCCGCGCAGCTGATCGAAATAAGCAATTTGCATATTGCTGCCCTGCGTCACGGTGCCGCTGCTGGGTTGGATTTCGCCCAAAATTAATTTCAGTAGCGTGGTTTTGCCAGCGCCATTCGGGCCAATTAAGCCAATACGGTCGCCGCGCTGAATCGCAGCCGTCAAATTCCGCACAATAACTCGATCACCAAAGGCAAAAGACATTTCTTTGATATCGATCACGCGCTTGCCGGAATTTTCCGCAATTGCCGAGGCCAGCCGTACTTGCCCGGTTTGCTCGCGGCGTTCGGAACGTTCTTTACGCATGTTTTTGAGCGCAGTAACACGGCCTTCGTTGCGCACGCGTCTCGCTTTGATGCCTTGGCGAATCCAAATTTCTTCTTGCGCCAGTTTTTTATCAAACAGCGCATTTTCCTGAGCTTCTGCGTGCAGCCGCTCTTCTTTACGGCGCAAGAAATTATCGTAATCACCGGGCCAGCTGGTCAGCTTGCCACGATCAATTTCTAAAATTCGAGTCGCTAACGTGCGCAAAAAGCTGCGGTCGTGGGTAATAAACACGACGCTGCCGCCAAAATCTTTCAAGAAGGTTTCGAGCCAAGCAATCGCTTCAATATCTAAATGGTTTGTTGGCTCGTCCAGTAGCAGCACGTCGGGCGCTGTCACCAGCGCTTGCGCAAGTAGCACGCGCCGCTTCATACCGCCCGATAAGCCAGCAAAAGCCAATTCGCCGTCCAATTGCAGGCGCGTAAGGACTTGTGAAATGCGCGATTCCAACTGCCAACCATCGTGCGTGTCGATGTAATTTTGCGCCTCATGCATGCGTTCCAAGTCCGGGTCGCTGCTATGGCTGAGTTCGTGAAATTCTTCTACTGCACGACCCAATTCACCTAGGCCGGAGGCAATAATGTGTTCAATACTGCCTTCAGTGTCCGGCGGTACTTCTTGCGCCAAGGTGGCGACGCGGCAGTTGCTGCGCGCTTCGCCGTCGTCTGGCTTGAGTAAACCCTGCATCAAACGTAGCAGCGTCGACTTCCCGGCACCGTTGCGCCCAATGATCGCGACGCGCTCGCGTGGCTCTAGGCTGAAATTGACTTTGTCCAACAGCAACGGGCCGCCCACGCTGAAGTCCAGATTAACTAATTCTATAAGTGCCATGACGTTTTCCTCTTTTAACGGATTCTGGCTTAGAGTCCGTGAACGCGCACTTGGCGCGGAATTTAGGAGCAACTCGATGAACGTCAGTTTGAAATTATTTTCCGCAGCATTGCTGGCATTTACGCTCAGTGCGCCTGCGTTTTCGCAAGGTATGGGTGGCAAGGTCGGCGGCGGCGATGAAGAGGAAGTCAGTCAAGAAGATGTAGACGCCGCCGAAGCAGAGGCGGCGCAAGCCGAAGCTGAAGCCGAGCAGGCACAAGCAGAAGCGGAGCAAGCAGAAGCTGAAGCCGAGCTTGCCGAAGCCGAGGCCGAGGAGGCCGAAGCTGAAGCCGAAGAAGCTGATCACGATACGGATGATCGCCGCTAAGCGAAAAGCCTGACGGTTTTCACGCGGGCTTGCATCGCAGCAAGCCCGTTTTCGTTGCCGCTACGTGATAAATTCAGCGCTTAATTTGATTTTGTGCGGCTAAATGACCCATTGCACCAACCCCCACCACCACCATGACGCGCACGCGCTAATCGCGGAGGTGCGCGCAAAATGCACTGCGCTGGGACTGCGTTTTACGCCATTGCGTGAAAAAGTTTTGGAACTGATTGCCAATGCTAGCGGGCCGTCGAAAGCCTATACGCTGCTTGAGCAGTTGCGCACCGAACACGACAGCGCTGCGCCGCCCACGGTGTATCGGGCGCTGGAGTTTTTGCTTGAGCACGGTTTCGTGCACAAAGTCGAAAGCATCAATGCTTTTGTTGCCTGCCCGCACCCCGGCGGCTCCCATTTGGCGCAGTTTTTGGTGTGCGATCAATGCGGTACTGCGATTGAGTTAGAAGGCGAGATGTTGCCGAAATTGTTGACCGAACTGGCAGTGGCGCAGCAGTTTTCCGCCGAGCGCCTTGTAGTTGAAGTGCATGGGCGCTGCATCAATTGCACGCGCCCACCTCAGCTATTAACGCCACCGGAGCAAAATTTGCACCAAATGCCGCGTAAATCAATCACTAAACGCCTACCAAAAGCTGAGTCAATTTCGCCTGAGCCCAGCACGCGTGGCTAAGCGCGCCGATTTGCTGGCCTTGCTGGAGCGCACCGCCGCGCGGTCAGCCTCGGGCGAATTAAGTTTAGGGGACGTGGTAAGCGAGCTTAAAGACGCTAGTTTTTGCTTCGTCGGTATTTTGGTCTGCCTGCCGTTTCTGGTGCCTTTGCCGGTTTTAGGGCCGCTGACGATTCCGGGTGGGTTAGCGATTGCCGCACTGGGTTGGCAAATGTTGCGCGGTGCCAGCGAAATTCGCCTGCCAAAGCGTTTTGCCGCGATTCGTTTGGGTGAATCAGCGTGGCGCGGATTGCTAAAAGCGTGTCAAAAAGTATTGGGTATATGCGACCGCTTCGCCAAGCCGCGCCTGCAACACTGGGTTGAAGGCGCGCGTGGCGAATGGATCGCGGGCGCGTTCGTCTGTGTAGGCGGTGCGTTGCTTGCCATTCCCATGGGCGGCGTGGTGCCGTTTAACAACACCTTGCCGGCACTGTCAGCTATTTGCGCGTGTGTCGCGTTGCTAGAACGCGACGGGCTTTGGTTTATATTTGCTGGATTTTGGCTAATTGCCACGCTGATTTATTTTGCGTTGGTGGCGTATTTACTGCTTTATTTTGGTGCAGAGTTTAAAAGCTGGCTGGCGCTGCACCTGCCAGCTTGGCTTTAGAGCGTAATTTTCGGCTTGACGCCGAGGCGCTCCAACACCTCTAACGTGGGCTTGGCGCGGTTCAAGGTGTAAAAGTGCAGCGCTTCAACGCCGCCGCCAATGAGTTGGTCGCACAGTTCCGCGACCACGTCGGCACCATAATCACGCACGCTTTGCGCGTCGTCACCGAAGCCAAGCATGCGTTTGGTTAGCCAGCGTGGGATTTCGGTGCCGCACATATCGGAAAAGCGTTTGAGTTGGGAAAAATTACCGATCGGCATAATGCCGGGCACAATCGGTACGGTAACGCCACGTGCGGTGACGTCATCAAGAAAATGGAAGTAGGCATCGGCATTAAAAAAGTACTGGGTGATCGCACCGTCGGCACCGGCGTTAATTTTGTCGACAAAATGCGACAAATCTGCGTCTGCGTTTTCCGCTTGCGGGTGGAACTCAGGATAAGCGCCGACTTCAATATGAAAATGATCGCCGTGTTCGCGTCGGATGTAATTCACGAGTTCGGCGGCATAGCTGAAATCGCCGCTACTGGCCATGCCGGAGGGCATATCGCCACGCAGCGCGACGATGCGCTTACAGCCCATGGCGACATAGGTATCAAGCAGGCGCTTAATTTCGGCGCGCGTGCCGCCCATGCAGCTCAGGTGTGGCGCCGCATCTAAGCCATACTGACTTTTTAGTGCGCCAACAGTGTCGACGGTGTAATCCAAAGTCGAGCCGCCTGCACCAAAGGTAACGCTGACATATTCCGGCGCATAGAGCTTTAGTTTGGGCACGCTTTTGTGCAGAACCTCCCGCTGTTCGTCGGTTTTAGGCGGGAAAAACTCAAAACTAAAGGCAACGTGATCCATGAGCAAAGTAACCAAAAAAAACGCCCCTGAGAGTAAGGGGCGCTGCTAGTCGCTGCAAGTCTGGTGTAGATTAATTTCCGCAGCCGTTAAATCTTCGCGCGTTAAATCTCAAAGCCATCGCTAAAAAGCGAATCCGCGCTGGGTTGCAGCGGCAACGGTGCAGCCCAAACGCCGCGTGAGCGCGTCCATACCGCCAATGTGGTCGCACCCCGATCAATGGTCAAATCCCAAACCATCACGTTCGGCATCCCCGAGTGCTTGCGCCATACCACCGTTGCTGCGGTGGCATCATCAGTAAAATATAGGCCCCAATCGGTGCCGACAAATACTTGATTGAGCCGGTTCGGATTGGTCATCACGCTGTTCACCGGAATATTCGGCAAATTGCCGCTGATATCACGCCAGGTAAAAGTGGCGCAGTTGGCGCTGCAAACATAGCGAAATACATGGCCCGGCGTTGCCGGGGTGTTTTGGTCAAAGCCGCCCACGGCGGCATAGCCGATCAGCGGATCCGCAGCGTCGGTGATGACATCCATAATCGGCCGGTTCGGCAAGATCGCATTGCTGTTGGTTAAATTCACCCAAGTCGCCGAACCGGCTGTGCCCAGACCCATATTGAAGCCAAGCCAGACATTGCCATCGTTGGTGCCAGCAATCGCCTGATTCGGCGTGGAATAGCTGTAGGCAACTTGATTGATAAAGGAACGATCAGCGAGCGTGTTTTTGGTCAAATCCGGGCTATTGGCGACATAGCTCGTGGTTGGCACGCCGCCGGTGGTGCTTTCCCAAACGCGATAACTGCCGGTGATAATGCGCCCGCAACCAGTTGCTGCTGGGCAGCCGGTGGTTTCGCCGCCAAAACGATACAGGTCGAATTGCGTTAAAAAGCTCCTCCGCTCATTGTCTGGAGTGCCCCAAGGAGGTTGTGCCGATTGGGTGCTAGTGCCCTGGGCGACTGAGCTGACTACAATCGCGCCTCTTTGACTAGAGTAGTACCAACGTTGGCCCAAAATGGGTTCAATGGTCGAAAAAATGCCGTCGAATCCTCCATTTCGGATATTCCAAAGCTGGGGCGCGAAGTTTCCGTTGCTCCAGCTAGATACCATGCAGGCGTTGTCTTGTGCACCACCGACTGCGCTGGCCGTGGCGGCGGTATTGAAATTCGCGGAAATGCCACCCGAGTAGAATTCAATGGTATTTAACGTTGCATTCAGTGAAAGCCACGTGGGCGACGTAGCTCGGGCATTGGCGCTATAGTAAACGCCGCCATCGGTACCAATCAGCACTTGATCTGGGTTGTTTGCCACGTAGCTGCGTGCGTGGTGATCGACATGCGGTGTTGATGTGACGGATGCAAACGCGCTGCCACCGGTGGTGGAACGAAAAGTTCTGAACGCGCTCAACCAAACCACGTTGGAATCTAACGGGGACACCATTAGACCCGCGTTGTACCAACTTTGGGTGCCGGAGCCGGAAATTGTGCCAACGGTGGCTTGCGTCCACGTGCTACCGCCATTATCAGAACGCCATACGCCCAAAATGTCAGGTGAGTCAGGGTCCGGGCGCGCGACTTGTGCATATAAAACGTTGGAGTTTGTCGGGGCCACTGCGATGTCAATGCGGCCAATCGGATTTAAGTTGGGATTGCCCACCGTTGCGATGGAAATACCGCTGCCCGTTCCTGCTGGCCAACCGTTGTCTGGCCTGCTGATCAGCGCAAAGTCGGTTGGGCAACCACTCGCGGGCAGGCTGCCTCGGTAAATGCCGTTCGCGCCGTTTTGATTCAGATCTGGCTGCACTGTGGATCCGAACGCACGGGTGCCGGTCGCTGCAATAATTTCAGTGCTCTTGCCCAGATCACGTAACACCACACCGGTGGTGTCCTGGCGCTGACTCGCAAAGGCATTCGTCAAGCACGGTCCGGCCCAGCTATCGCCACCGTTGTAGCTTAAATAGAGCCCGGTTTTGGTGCCAACCACGACGTTGTTGTTGTTATTTGGGTCGACCTTAACCTGACCAATGGCCTGATATTGCGGAAAGCCGTTCGCCGAAGGTGGATAAAACGGATTGAATTCGGCCTCGCCTTTAACGGTCCAAGTTTCACCGGCGTCCACGCTTTTTAGCACGCCGTTGCTACCGAAAGAAAACGAACCGTAGCGCAAGTCACCGGTGGCGGCGTAAAGCACGTCCGGGTTGTTCGTATCCATCGTCATATCACTGATGGCGCTGTTTTGTATTTGCGGCAGATCGGTTTTGATGCGCCATTCGGTAGCTGCGGTGCAGCAATTCGTGGTCTTCCAAATGCCACCGCCGTCAGAGCCCATCCAGGCGATAGCTGGATTGGTTGGATGGCTAATAATAACGTTGGTGCGCCCGGCGATGGCGTTTGCCAAACTGCCTAATGGACGAGGCCCAAGCGCGGTGAATGCAGTAGGGCTCAAGGCGTTTACACCGGCACCACGGCGCGCCAAATCAGTGCCTGCGGGCAAGCCTTCCTGGACTAGCTCTGCCTGTGCAATAGCTGCACGCTGCCATTCTGGGTTGAACTGCCCGGTTGGATAGCTCACCCGAGTGGCCCAAAAATCACCTAAATAAGCTTCTTGGCTCTCATCCTCTACGGAAAAGTGTATTCCTGTGGCAATTGTGCCCGCTATGCCGAAGAGGCAGGCTATGCTTAGCGACCGTAGAATAGTGTTTGACATGGTGGACGGCGCTCAGCAATTTTTGTCCGAACACTTTATTGTCTTGCAGACTAATCTGACAGTGCTGCGGTGAAACTGTGCCGTGATCGGCAAATGCCACCGACGTGAAATTCGACGAGAATAAGAATCTTGCAGGCAAGCAAACGATGCGAAATCGAGCGGTGTCTATTGGAACAGTGATTGTTTCAACTGCACCGCCCATTCGCAAAATTATTTTTGCTTCAAGGTTCGCCATGTGATGAGAAACCGTCAGATTTTTATTGCAATTTGTTTAGCCGCATTGATCACCTCCGATATAAATCACAAACGACTCTGACCAATTACTACAAGCAACAGGTGAACATGCTCTGATTCGGATCATTTCATTGTATGAATCTGGGCTTGGCGGAATCGGCCCACTAAAAACGGGATAAAACTGATTTGCTTCAACAAAAATATTCGGTTGACCCGTAAACGATGACGAGACCGGGATTTGTTCAATTTCGTATTGGCTCGTGCCATTGACTGGGTTCCAGGCGACGCTGGCGGTTCTTCCAGCACAATCGCTTGTAGTAATACGAATATTGCTTATCAGTCCAGGCCCAACGGGTGTAACCATGTGTGCTTCCGTATCTGAACTC
>JAYVAQ010000293.1:0-3802 GCA_043750875.1 Rhodanobacteraceae bacterium | reverse complement strand
TGAACAAAGTTATGAAAAACTTTTTCATAACTTTCCGCACGAAATAGTCATTTTTTGATCCTATTTATGTGTTTACTATGCGGCACTCTTCCTCGCGCCGCTGAAAATTTCAATGCAATCAAATAGCTATAATATAACAATTGGGGGGGGTTAGCAGCGCTTGCATTGTTGGCGTCCGCCTGCGCTAACGCGCAAGCCACGCCTGCCGCCGCGCAAACCTCGGTCGAATTGATCGCTTTATTAAAACCCAGCACCGCCACATCTGCGGCCGTGCCGATTTGGGCCACCAGCGCCATGGCATCCGCCAGCATGCGCGCCCGCTTGGGGCAGCCGCTTGAGATGCAAACGTTGTTTCCTGCGCCCAGTGTCGTTAGTTCCATGCGCAATCTGGATCCAAATTTGCCGATGAATCGGCTGAACCGCTACGTCAAGTTGCGCTTTCCCTCACTGACGTCGGCGATTGCGATGCGGCGTATTTTGTTGGGCAATGGCTTGTTTGAGCATGTCGAGGTCGCGAATATTTTGCAGTTTGACTACACCGTGATCCAGGTGCCCGAGCCGTATTTTCAAAACATACAAAGCGGCACGAAGAATTACAGCTATAGCGGCACACCGATGCTGAATAATCCTTACGGTGCCAACGCGCCGTATTTTCCGCCTGACCGCCCGTCGTGGCCGCAAGAACAAACCCAGTGGTATTTGCAAGCGATGAACTTCCCACAAGCGTGGGATTTAATCGGTGACGATGCCTTTGATAGCAATCCAACCCTCGGGTTTTACGGCAGTGCCAATGTGGCGGTTCTTGATTCGGGGATTGACCCGGAGTGTGATCCGAATTTTATGATAGAAAACGTGGCAAGCTGCTTTGAGTCTGGCTATCCCGCACCCACGAACTCCATTAACGAACTGCCAGTGCTGCGTCCGCACGGCCAACTGGTCAGTAACTTGCGCCGCATGCAAAGCTTTGCTGTGAATGGTGATCCGGCACCCGTAAATGGTGGATCTGTTGTCAGCACATCGATTATGAATTTTCGCGATCTAAGTTCAGGGTTAGCTGGCTACACCTACACCAATCAGTCGCCCGCCGGCCTGGAGGGCAATCCCAACCGGCGCTTATATGCTCCTTTGCCAACCGCAAATACGACCCTAAGCGTCGGCCATGGCACCCATACCGCAGGTTTGATTGCGGCGGCTCTGGACGGGCAAGGTACCGTCGGCACCTGCCCGACCTGCAGCTTGAATTATTTCAAGCTGGGTAATGTCGCTCTGGATGTTGTCGTACAGTTAGCGACCAAAAATGGTGCGCAGGTGCTCAATATCAGCAAAACCGGCGAATTTCCGATTACGACTGGGCAAATGGAAGACACCGGCGTCAATGACCCGCTTTCGCTTTTGGCAACCGCGTTGAGCGGAGCGGCGGACAGTCAGATTTTCCTTGTCGCCTCAGCCGGAAATAACCACAGCGAATTTGTCGAAAATCAGGCCAATAATTTGCCAGCCAGCCATCCGCGTGTCTTGGCGGCGGGTGGCAGCATGGCTTTCTACAATGTCAATGGTGTGCTGAGCAATCAATATTGGAGTGAACGCTCTGCAGGTGCCCGCTGCGGCACCGCTGGCATCGCAAACTGCGGCAGCAACTTCAATTCCAGCGGCGCGAAAAAAATGCTGTACGCACCGGCGGCGCATATTTTGTCCACTATGTTTGGAACTTGGGCCGGTGGCGCACGGGAATTCCTTGCCTTTTCGACGCCACAACCGATTTTAGGACTGGCAGGCTGCACGCACGAACTTTTTCCAGCGGATTCGCAGAACAACACAGGGGCCACGGGCAACCCCAGTTTTAACTCGCACTATGGCATGTGTACCGGCACCTCCATGTCGGCACCGATTTTATCTGGACTAGCTGGTTTGGTTCGCAGCGTCAATCCGCTATTGAGTATTGATGACACCTACATCGCGATGCAAAACCAATCGGTCGCGTTGACCGGAGTAATTCCGCCTTCGGCGCAAAATACGCGACAGCCTTTGGCCGATAAAACGTTGGAAAAAACACTAGGGCAATTCGGCGGTTCAATAGCACAAAACCGCTTGATCCCGATGTTCGCCGCGCGTTCCAGCGTGCGCGACGATGGCGCGCCGCATAATGACTGGCTGTATTCGACCAAGCCACAAATGCTGCGTGCGGCGATGTTGGGGGATCTGTATTTTAACAATCCAGTTGCAATAGACGCTGGTACTCGCAGACGCGTCACTTATGATGCAAGCACCAGCCTGCCGCCGGTTTCAGGCTATAGCTACGGCAACACTATAAAAGGCAGTGCGAATACGCCGCACGGCAGCTTTTATCTTTTTGCCACGCAGCGTCGGCCAACGAATACAGCTGGTCCGTCACCGCTAGTGCCGCTGTACCGAATGGTGACGGACAGCCCGATTGCGAACTTAAATACGTCGGCGAACCCAATTAAAACGTACCGGGGCGTGTGACGCGCGTAAACACACCTACGCGACGGCTGGCAGCGTTATTAACGGGCAGCCGACGCAAAGCTATTTCAGTTCCACCAGCCGTCCGCTATGTATGCTGACCAGAAACACTTCAACGGGTGTAAGTACAGCCATTCCCCCGGCCGCAAACTTAGCCCGCTATAGTGTAGTCACCCTCGAAGGCTTTGTTTACAGCCCGGTTCTGGCGCAACCGAAAGGCACTACGGCGCTGTATTTGCGCTACAGCCCAGGGGCGGACAGCTTTGCTTTGGTCACCGCAAACGATGTGAATCGTCCTGATTACGCGAGTTTCGGCACGGCAGGTGGCGGTAGCTCTGAAACGCTACTCGGTTACGTTTACGAAAATGATGCGGTAAACGCGAGCGGAAGCATTCAAACCACCAACGGCGATGATTGGCCTGCGAACTGGGAATTGGCCGTTGGCTTAAACGCAGATCGCGCCGATAGCGATTGTGATGGCGTAGGTGATTCCGCGGAATATCCGCTGGCCGCGTTACCGGTAAGTGATCCAAATCTATCTCAGTGTAATAGCAGCAACTTAGATCGGTATGCGATTGCCGCAGGGCCAAGACAAGGTGAAAACACTGAATTCAGACTACGCAATTACGATAGTAGTGCCGCCATTATCAGCTTCACCGTTGAATACAATAATCTCAATAATGCCCAAATAACTTTCACACCCAATTTCGGCAATGCCGCTTGTACGCAAATTGGCAACTACCCGTTAACTTGGTCCTGCACGATGCTGGTTGCACCCGGTGCCGCAGGCAATGAATCGATGGTGTTCTCAGCAAAAGACTGTAATTCGCCTGTAGTAGGCAAAAGCGCGCATTTAGCCATAGCGATTACATCAGCCGACCCCTACCAGGTGAATAACAATGTATCGCGCGATCTTTGCCTGTAGTTTGCGCGCGCGACCAGGGTCGCAGTGCGTTCGAATGCTGTCGTTTTTTGTTTTGGCGCTGATTAGCCAAACGTGTTTTTGCATTGAACTGGTTTCCACCAACGCTTTAGGACAACAAGGTTCGGGCTTTACCAATCCGCGTCCTAGTGCGATCTCTAACGATGGCAACACAGTTCTGTTCTATTCTGGTGATCGCACACTGGTGCCGCCAACGGTGCCGGTTGTTGCTTTTCAAAATAATTACTACGTAAAAAATATGCTTACTGGCGGCATTGTTGAAGTCATAAAGCGCCCCGATGGCGCGCCATTGCAGTCAGGCGCGGGCGGTGACTATTTTGCCTTTATGGACGAACCGCCCACGCGCGTAGTGTTTAAAACTGCTGAGCGAAATTTGGT
>JAYVAQ010000292.1:0-3344 GCA_043750875.1 Rhodanobacteraceae bacterium | reverse complement strand
CAGCAACGGGCGGTTTGGAGTTCAACTCCACGTGCAGCGGCGCAAGCCCAGCTTGCGGCTGCGACGTGTTCCACGAGCGCAATAGTCCCCAAATGCCGTTCGTCAAACCTTCAAAAGACGAACTAGGGTTGTAGAGATAGTCCGCTGCGGTTTGCGCGCCAATCACCGGCAATTCGAAGATGGGTTCAAAGTGTTCTGAAAGCACCATAAATTGTGAATTGACGTAGCCCGAATCATTGGCAAATGGCGCTGCCTTCCAACGTATGCCTTGAATATTGAGGTTGTGCATTGAGGTATGCGCGCCCACTAACAGGCGCAACTGCACTTTATCGCCTTCATAGCCTTGCAAGAGTGGCGTGAACGGGTCGGTCGCTTGCATTCCGCCTGAGATCGGCGTTTGTGGATAGCTAAAGCACGGCGTAGCGGTACACGCAGGATCAATCGGCGCACCCAGTGCTGGCTGCTGGCTGAAGGCTAGATCAACACGCGGGATCGAACGAAATGCCGAGGCGAGATCGGAAGCGTCGGGATTGGCAAGTGGATTTACCGCCGTTGGCTTCGTGTTGATCCGCAGTGGTAAGGGCTCCGTGCGATAGTTCATCGACATCATACCGGCACCGAAATCGGCGATCAGCAAAGGCGATGGACTGGCAGCGGAGCCTAATGGTGGGCCGGGCGGATTGATCGCGTTTGCCGGGTCTGACCAGCCCGCATATTGCGCGGAAGCTACCGGGCGGCAGTTGTCGGTTTGCGCATAGGTTTTGTCTTCAAAGACGTAGGAATAACAATCCGGCTGCGTTCTGCTGCTCGGCAAATAGGCCAACTGTAAATCACCCCACGCCAAGGCAAACTCACGGTAGTTGTCACCGGCGCGCTTTGGATCGCGATACAAGATGTTTGCTGCATAGCTGGTCGGCCCACCGTCATCGCGCGTGCCAAACTCGGTTTTGCCATCCACTGAGGTCCACTTCGTACCGGGTGGTTCCACCAGCAGGCCGCCATAGAGACCAATCATTTGATGCGTCGATGGACCAAAGTGATCATGGGTGAACACCGTCATGTAGGTGCGATCCACACCGCGCGTGTCCATCAGCGGATCGACCCACCAACGCTGCACAGTTGCTTGTGCACCGACCCAGCTATCGTTTGGCCCGACGCCAAGTTCGTTGATTGCTTTTGCTTTTAGTTTGGTTTGCGCGGTTCTTTGATAGTTCCAAAGCCCGCCACTTTCATTAATCGCAGCGATGCGCGCGCGCACTTCTTCAGGGCCAAAAGTGCCGTCTTCATAGTTGAAGCCGTTCGCGGCACCATCGGATGCTTGCACGTCGAACTTCACCAAATGGATGTGCTGACCAAGAATGTCGGTCGGTGTGCGCACCTGAAAATCATCTAGCTCAAAATAAGATGGCACCAAGTTGGTATGCCAGTACTCAACGACATCGTTACTGGTCGCGCGAAAAAACAAGGGCTCGGGCGCTTTTTTGCCGGACAGTAAATCCGCGACATCGCCCCAAAGTGCCATCATGCGCTGTTGTGGATAATGCCAACCGGCCTTGTTGAACACATTGTCCAACTGCAGGTTGACGCCTTTATAGACCACGGCTGGATTTCCAACCGATTTGCCTTTCACGACCGCCGGGTCTGCGTAGGGCGCGCCCTGCTGCGGGCCGTTGGGTAAGCCATTGACGCGAAAATCCGCCGCTTTCCCACGTGGCGTAAAGCTTGGGTGCAAGTAAGTGCCGAAAAATCTCATCGCACTCAGTTCCGACGGCGTGCCGCCTTCGGGCAGCTGATACGCCGTCATCGCCGACAAATCTTTGCTCCAGTCGGTGCTACTGTGCTGCTCGTTTGAAACTGTGCCAGCAATGACCAAGTGGCGCGGCAAGCCACCGTCATACGCTTCCTTGGTTTTCTGATCCACCGCAAAATCAAGCGGTGGGTGCGGTGCACGATGGCCAGCAACACCGGGCACATAGAAGGGATAGCCTGGAAATCCTTCTTCTTTAAGCTTGACCTGCCCTTTAACAATCTCAACTGTCGAAGGCATTGGTGCCATCGCCATCGTGGGAATTGGCACCACGCCCGGAATCGGCGTACCCGCATCAATTTCGCCGTCTGGCAAGGCGCGTGATCCCGCCATCGGGCGTTTTGCCGAATCGAGTGGCGTACCAGACTCAAAAACATCATGCGTTCGAAACAGCGCCCACATGCCGGAGGCAAAATGCGGGTAAAAATGGCAATGGAAAATAGAATCGCCCGAAGCCAGGTTGCGATTGCCACTGCCTTCGTAAACCATATCGAGCGTGTAGGAGGAACCCGGGCCAATCGACTGACTGTCGAGATAGTTACTGTTCTGATTTTTCGCTTCATTCAACCACTGATGCGCGTGGTGATGGTGCACGTGATGCACCGCTGCGCCCGCATGCAAAATGCGAAAACGTACGTGATCGCCAAGGTAGGTGTGATAAACATTCGATGGGTCGTCCGGATAAAATGCCTTCGTGGCATTTTTACCCTGATTCGGTGGCGGGCAAGACGCGCTAGCACCGAGGGTGTGCACCTGTTCCAAGGCGCAGGGCACCGAGGCTGATGCGTTGGCCGGAACGTCAACGACCAAGCCCGGATCACCGAGCGCCCAGGAGCTCAAGAAAAACTCTTCAAACTTGCACTCAACACATTCGCGCGACGCACCGACGCCGATACGGTTGGCCAAGATTTCCGGCGCAATCCCGGCAAGCCCATAATTGATCGCAAAACTGTCTTGCCCGGCGTTGACGGTCGGCGTGTTTGCCGTTGCAGGGTTATAGAAAAACGGAAACGCCTGCACCACATCCTGTGATTCGTGGTAATGCACCGTCACTTCGCGAAACGGCTGATTGCGATCTGGTAACACCGGGTTATCCCCCGGCCCGCCGGGCAGCAAGCCACCTTCAGGCCCGGTGATAATGGCGGTCAAATCACTGTGTGCGATTTGATTGTTGGCGTTGAGCATGCGTAACACCGGCAGACCTGCGCGCGCATTGCCGGGCGGGTAAACTGCGGCGTAATTTAAGATCGGCTGGCCGCCTGCTGTTTGGCCGATGGTTGCCAGACGCAGATCTTGCTCGGTCACTTGGCTGCGATACCATTCACTGCTCGCCGGTTCGACATTGACCGCACCGAACAGCCCCATGGTCAGCTGCATCGTGCCAAATTGATTGTAATCAGCCGCCGTGCTGTACAGCAGATTTGCACCCTCCGCAGCAGCAAACAGTTGATACGTCTTTGACGCCCCAGGCGCGACTAAACCCGACATCGAGCCACCCGGCGCTGGATTTGCGCCCACCCAAGTACCGTCGCTGGCA
>JAYVAQ010000291.1:0-4570 GCA_043750875.1 Rhodanobacteraceae bacterium | reverse complement strand
AGCGTTCAAACTTAGTGTTGACGTAATCGCGCATTGGGGTTGTGACTTCAACTTGACGTCCGGTGACGGTCAGTTCCATGGTTACTCTCCTTTGTTTCTGCGCCACAGCAACTACTGTGGCAAACGCGCCAAATCGGCGCACGAACAAGGCCAATGCTGCGCCTTGAATGGCTTGCTGCAAACAACGCAAAAAAATGAATGCCAGCTCCGTTTGACTTGTGGGGCCAGCGCGCAGCTTGCAAGCTGTATTTGAAATTGAGTCGCTGATTTCTTTGAAGTTCCCTTAACGATTTTTTCATAGGCGCACGCGGTCAGTACTTGATGCGATACCAAGGCCTTCGCGATATTTCGCCACCGTTCGCCGCGCGACCATCACTCCTCGCGCCTTTAGCAATTCCATGAGCACGCTGTCAGACAAAGGCTTTTGCGTGTCTTCCAGATCAATCAACTTGCGAATCATTTCGCTGATCGCAGTAGCAGACGCCTCGCCACCGTCGCGGGTTGAAACCCCGGATGAGAAAAAGTGCTTGAACTCGAACAGCCCCTTGGGCGTGTGCATGTACTTGCGGGTTGTGACTCTAGAAACGGTGGACTCATGCAGCTCGCACTGTTCCGCAATTTGCCGCAACACTAGCGGCTTCATGTACTCAATCCCGTGATCAAAAAAGCCTTGTTGCTCGCGCACGATTGCCTGGGCCACGCGCAAAACCGTGTCTTCGCGTTGCGCTAAACTTTTGATTAACTGTTTGGCATCCGCCATTTGCGTGCGGATGTAACTGGCGTCGTCACGTTTTGCGCGTGCGGCGATCGCATCAAAGCTCGCACCTACCCGAACCCTGGGCATGGCATCAGGGTTCAAGCGAACCTCCCAAACGCCTAATCGTTTGCGTACTTCAACGTCGGGAATCACGTACTCATCGCTGGCAACATAAAAACCTGAGCCCGGTCTAGGATTCAATTCGCGAATCAGTTGCAGTGCGGCGTTGAGTTCGCACAACTCGACTTCTTGCAGTTTTGCCAATTTTTCGCGATCCGCCTTGGCAAGCAATTCCACGCCGCTTTCGATTAACGCGATGGCTAAACAGCGTCTAGGATGGATGCGATTTTGCAATTGCACGATTAAGCATTCGCTCAATGTTCGCGCTAGCACGCCGACCGGATCAAAGCGCATCAAACGTTGCCGCACGATTTCTAAGTCAACCGGGCTCACCATTATGTCGGGTGCCAACGCCGCACGCTGGTAGTCGATGGGCTCGCGCAAATAGCCATCATCTTCTACCGAGTCAATCAATACTTCCGCGATCACCCGATCCCTAGGGCTCATTGGAGTAAGCGCAAGCTGCCAGCGCAAATGTTCACGCAGAGTGGTTTCAGCTTTTGCACGGCCTTCAAAACTGCCGCTTTCCTCATCCGTTTCACCGCCGCCCGCACCCCAGTCGCGCAGCTCGGACATTTCCCGCATTTCGTTAAATTCTTTGTCTAAATCGGCGACGTCTAAATCGGCACCACCATCATCACTGCTGGCGTTGTTCAAATCAGGCTCGGCGCTTTCACTAGTTGGCTCTGCAACATTCTCATGTTCGGCAGTGGTTGTTGCACGTTCTTGGCTCAAAAATTCAGCGGCCATGTCAACGGATTTACGATCAGCATCGCTGGTGCAATCATCACTGTTCGGTGCACTGGCAAAATCGTCATCGGGCTCCAACACCGGGTTAGATTCCAGCATCGACGAAATTTCGACGTCAAGTTCCAAATTGCTCATCGCCAGCAGTTTGATCGCCTGCTTAAGCTGTGGCGTCAAAGAGAGCTGGTTACCTAGTCTGAGCTGTAAAGCGGGTCGCATTACAAGAAGTGTGCCAGCTTTTTAGTGAAAAAGGCGAAGGTTCAGGAAAAACTTCTTTGCGGCGATGTTTGAGCACGCATTTGCGGTCGCTGGACACGGATCTATCTGAGGTGTTTGATTGCCCCACGCTGTCGCCTCATCCAACTTTCAAAACCGTAATAGCCCGCTGCAGTGATGCCTGTGAGTGCGGCAGGTAAAAACAGGGTGCGGTTGCCAAAATAGGAAAAACATATCGCACCCGCGACACTGCCTAGAAAAAAACCAGCGATTACGGTGAAGCAAATTTTTAAACGCAACCAATTAAAGGGCAGACCGCGCGCGGCATGGCCCAGATAGATTCCTAAGTCGGTAAACATCCCCGACAAGTGCGTGGTGCGAATCACCGCGCCGCTGTAGGTGGTGACCATCGCGTTTTGCAAGCCGCACGCGGCGCAGGCAAAGTAAACGCCCGAATAGGCGTTGCGGGTCAGCAAATAGCTGGCGATCCAGAGCAGGCCAGATTCCAGCATCAGCGCAACGCCATAGCGACGGCCAAGCTTTGCCGAATTTTTGCCGATGAGCCAACCGCTGAGGCACGCGCCTCCGACAAAGGCCAGCAAGATCAGTGAAAAGCGCAATAGCAAATCCAAATGCAAGGTCGCGGCGGCAACGGCAAGCTGGGAAGTGGTGCCGGTTAAGTGGGTGATCGCCTGTTGCTCAAAGCCAAGTAGCCCGACGACGTTGATCAATCCGCCAATCAACGACAACAAAAATGCGCCCAGCGCAACCCAGCGGGGAATGTGGTCTGATTTTGTAACATCCAGATGCTTTTCCGCTGGCTCACGCTTTGGCTCAGTGGCTGCCTGCTCAATAGGAGTGTGTTTAGAATGCACGGAACTGTCCATTTGACTCGAATACGCATTAAGCCTGAGTTTCAGCACAGGGAGTGTGCGCTTGCAATCGCACTACGCATTCGTGCAACTTCGCGCGAAGCGGCATAATTGGTCTTTAATTTGGTGGAAAGAATCCTTTGAGCGAAGATCCGAATCGTCTTTCCGCACGCACCACGCCGACTTGGGAAATTGAGCTGTTAATTTCCGGCGCGCTGGTATTTTCCTTGCTCAAGTTGCCTGCACTTTTGGATGCGACGGTTTTGCAAATATTGCCCACGCTTTCTAGTGGACTTGTTGCCGCGCTGAGCTTGGTCAGTTTGTATTTGCGCGCTGCCGTGGTGGCGCTGGCGGTGGCTTTCGTGGTGCATCTGATGTTGCGCGCGTATTGGGTGGCGCTGGTCGGCGTGAATTCGGTTTATCCAGATGGCCCGCGGTGGGATCGCGCCAGGTCTGGGGTGCTTACGCGAGCATTGCAAGAGCGAAATTGGGTGTTACTAAACGTTCGCATTGAACGAGCCGATAACGCGGCAAGCTTGGTTTTTGCGGTAGGCGTGGCGATGGGCGTGATTCTATTTAGTTTGAGCATCGTAGTCGCTTTGTTGCTTTTGTTGAGCCTGATGCTAGGGCACTACGCAGTATTCGCTTTATCGATGCAAACGTGGCTTAACCTGCTGATTTGCTTGACGCTTGGGCCAGCATTTGTCGCCGCAATCGTCGACTATTTTTTTGGTGCCCGCATTTCTCCGTCGGGGTTTTTGGGGCGAAGCATGGTCGCGATATTGACGGTGAACGAGCATTTCCCAGGATTTTCGCAGTTCAATGCAATTGCGCAAACAATCAGCCTGAACTTGCCAAAGCGCGTGCCTTTCCAGCTACTTTTTGCAGTATTAATGGTGGCGGCTTTTTTACTGAGCGAATTTTCTAGCACGCGCGTGATGCGTGATGCGCGTTTGCGTATTCTTTCACCACAGCAAAATTCAAGTCTACTTAGCGTGCCTCGGCACTATCGCGACCAACGCCGAGGCACACAAAAACTCTATGCGGTGCCTACCGTTGCTAGCCGTGAATTAGCTGATGCAGCGCTTGAACTGTTTGTGCCCATACAAGCCGACCGCCACCCAAGTGCGTTCCGTGAACATTGCCCAGAATTAGCAAAATTCGCCCATGTCAAGGTCGCGACTTTGGCATCGGATCGCGCCTGGCTAGAATGCGCTGGGAAAGTATTAGACATTCGCTTAGATGGCGTGACTTTGGCTGCCACCGGGCTGTTGTACACGCTAGATGCACAGTCCGGCCTCGAAGGTTTACTTTTGCGCGTCCCCAACAATGCGTTTAGAGCAGGAATGCACGTGATTAGTATCAAAAATATCGACAACGAGCACCCGAGAAATGCAGCCTCGCCGTTCCAGATCGTGGTTTTCCGTTGACGACGGGCTTTGTCCTTGACTAGCTACGCAGTTAACAGCTTGACTAAAAGTTATGAAAAACTTTTTCATAACTTTCCGCACAAAATAGTCATTTTTTGATCCTATTTATGTGTTTACTATGCGGCACTCTTCCTCGCGCCGCTGAAAATTTCAATGCAATCAAATAACTATAATATAACAATTGGGGGGGGGTTAGCAGCGCTTGCATTGTTGGCGTCCGCCTGCGCTAACGCGCAAACCACGCCTGCCGCCGCGCAAACCTAGGTCGAATTGATCGCTTTATTAAAACCTAGCACCGCCACATCTGCGGCCGTGCCGACGTGGGCCACCAGCGCGATGGCATCCGCCAGCATGCGCGCCCGCTTGGGGCAGCCGCTAGAAATGCAAACGCTGTTTCCTGCGCCAAGTGTCGTTAGTTCCATGCGCAA
>JAYVAQ010000290.1:0-5334 GCA_043750875.1 Rhodanobacteraceae bacterium | reverse complement strand
GCCATCTTTGGTCGATTGGCGCAGGGTTTCGTCAAACAAAATCGCGCCAGAGATGTATTCATTGAGTTTCGGTGTCGTCAACAATAGCTCGCGATACGCGCGGCGATTGTCTTCACTACATTCGATTTTGAGCGCGTCAAAACGCTTTTTGATGGTGGCGTTGGACTCATCAATCGCGATGATGCCTTTGCCGGGCGCAACCAGCTGTAGCGCGATTTCTTCTAATTGCTCAATGCTCATGGGTGCTGTCGTCATTTAAATTCGGGGCGCAGAGAATACCGCAGTGCAGGCCCAGCCGGTATGACCAAGTTGGCTCGGTTAGAAATGCCGCCCCACCCCAAGATTGAGGGGGCCAGCGTTTGATCCCCGACGCTAGTGCCCCGCGTATGTCAGAGCACAACCCGATCAGGGGTTTAACTCAAACACACTGGAGCAAAAAATGTCGAACAAATCTGCAACACTGCCTTTAACGCGCCGAATAGCTGCTTTGGCGATTCTGAGCGCACTGAGTGCTGCGGCGATCGCGCAAACAAGCGGCGCGAACGTGCTGCACTTTGAGGGCCGCAATAGCGACTGGTTCGACGCCAGCAACTGGCGCGAAGGCCGCGTACCCGGCGTTAATGACGATGTCGTATTAGATCGCGGCGACAGCGTCGTGATCGATCCAGCAATAGGGCGGGCACAAATAGAAATTCGCGATTTGTATGTAGGCGACGGCTCCGAACTCACTACCTTAAGCGGAACCACGCTGCTGGTGCGCGATGAGCACATCGGCGCGGCGCGCATCGTCAATCGCAGCAGCGGGGTAATTAGCGAGGCCGAATATGCTACGCCACAAATAAGTCCAAGCTGCACCGAATGCAGCGTGATTTTAAGTAACCCGACACCAAAATCTAAGCGCATTATTGTTTTGCAAAGCAGTGTCACCTCGGAAATGGGCCTGGGCGGCGTAACCGCCGCTAAAATTGAGCGCGATGCTAGCGGTGCGATTCGACTTTCTGCGGGCCCTGGCCATTATGCCAATACAACTGCGCAAACGCTGTTGCTTAACGGGCATCTATGGCTAAATTTAGTTTATGGCTTTCGCCCAATCCCAGGCGATAATTTTCAACTTTTCAGCGCGGAGCGCTACGCTGCCGGGCGCTTTACCGGCTTGGCGGAATCGGCATTGGTCGGGTGCACCAGCGCGGGCGTAGGTTTGCGGATTAGCTATGTAGGCGGGGACGGCAACGACGTGGTGTTGCACGCTACCCGCGCCAGCCGTTCGGAATGCGCGGCTGCCACGGTGCAACTGATTGGGCCGGAACTGCCGCCTGGTTCCGATTCTGCACGCGAACACATTTTACTGGCGCGGCAAGTCGGCGTTACGCCGAACTGAGCTAGCAGTGCTTGGATATCCGCGAATTCGCTGTCGCACTGATTGAGTAAGAGAATTTGTAAGCAAATCAGTGCCAACCGAGTGGGAGTTCTGCACTAAACTGACGCCCACGTCGGACAAGTCAATCGCATGAGCCAGCCTGAAGAACCCTCGCCACAACAGATTTCCATGGAAACGGTCTATGAAGATTTGTTGATCATTGCGCGCGCCGAGTTAGCGCGGCATCGACGCGGCCAGACTTTGAATACCCGAGCGTTGGTCAACGAGGCTTATCTAAAACTTTTTAGTGGCACCGCAGTTGACTTTGAATCCCGTAAGCATTTTTTTGCGACCGCCGCACAAGCAATGCGCCAGGTGGTCATTGACTATGCCCGCGCGCGCGTGACCGGCCGCCGCGGCGCGGGCGCGGAACACATTGCGCTCGAAGATCTCAGTGGACTTGCGCTGCCCGTGGATGCCCAAGCGGATCAGTTGGTGGCGATCGACGTCGCCATGCAAAAACTCAGCTTGCTGGATGCGCGATTAGTGAGCGTTGTTGAAATGCGTTTTTTTGCCGGTCTAGAAGTGGCCGCGATTGCAGAATTGCTCGGTGTCTCGGAGCCAACCATTAAGCGTGACACGCGCGCAGCCAAAGCATTTTTACAACGCGAACTAACGCGCTAAATTAGCTTCATCGCCGGGCCAGCCAAACTTTCGCCCAGATATTGTTTGGCGCAAGCAAAAAAAGCTTAAGCCGCGACCTGTCGCAGCTTTGCCCATTCTTGCGTTTGAAACGCCCCGCCTGGTCGCGAAAACACCCTAAAGTTAGTCTATAATTTCAGTAATTTCTGAAACATCAGATAAATAATTCTAATTACCGGAATTACGTCATGCCAAGCCGTCGCTCACCTACGATCATTGTGCTCTACGACCACAATTGCCCGCTGTGCCGCACTGAACTCCTTGCGCTAAAATCAGGCGATCAAGCCAATCGCATCAAGCTGATAAGTATTCGCGACGCGGAATTTTCCGCGCATGCTTGGGGCTTTGCGCCAGAAGCATTGGAAACCACGCTGCATGTGCGTGATTTGGCGGGCCATTGGCATATCGGCATGGATGCGATTCGCTTGCTGTATCGCGCGGTGGGATCAAAAACGCCGCTGGCGCGCGCACTGAATCATACGGGTTTACCTGGCCTTCGCTTTGTCTTCGATAGGCTTTACGCAACACTTGCCAACAACCGGTTAGCAGTCAGCGGTGCGCTGGCGAAGTACTTAGGTTATGGCTTGATTGGGCACTGCAGCAACGATGATTGCTTAATTGCTGAGGCCAATGACAACACCACGCGGGCTTGAATCGCCGCGCCAAATAGGATGCGGGCAATGCAGGATTTCGGCGGAATAAAGCGGCTGTTAGTCACCGGAGCCACCGGTTTTATCGGGCGCGCGTTGGTAGATGCTGCGCAAACGGCGGGCGTGCACGTCACAGTGTTATCGCGCAACCCGGAGAAAGCGCGCAAGGTTTTGGGCGCGGTTAGCGTTTATCGCCATGCGGACGAAATTAGCGATGATGCGCAGTTCGACGCGGTAGTGCATTTGGCGGGTGCGAATGTGATCGCCTGGCCCTGGACGGCTGCACGCAAGCGCGTCTTAATGGCAAGCCGAATCGGCATTGCCGAGCAATTGCTAGGCTTTCTAGCGCGTGCAAAAACCCCACCCAAGGCCTGGGTACAAGCCAGCGCGGTCGGCTTTTATCCGACGAACTGCGAGCTAGTCGTCGATGAGTCCAGCGCTGCAGGAAAAGGTTTCGCAGCCGAGCTGTGTCAGGCCATTGAGGCTAAGTCTTTGGCCGCTGCCACCTTTGGTCTACGCGTGGTGAATCTGCGCATTGGCGTGGTGTTGGGTAAAGGTGGCGGTGTGTATCCAATGATGCGTTTGGCAACACAAA
This sequence comes from Rhodanobacteraceae bacterium, assembly GCA_043750875.1. Classification (GTDB taxonomy): domain Bacteria; phylum Pseudomonadota; class Gammaproteobacteria; order Xanthomonadales; family SZUA-5; genus JANNYA01. The sequence continues at coordinate 2,030 of JAYVAQ010000290.1, read as the reverse complement.
TTGGCGGCGGGGCAGTGCTGGCGAGCGGCAAACAATACTTCGCCTGGGTGCATTTGAATGATGTGATCCAGATGCTTGCGCGGGCCAGTTTTGATGCGCTATTTGAAGGTGCCGTCAACGCCGTGGCCCCGCATGCAGTCACGAACCAGGAATTTTCCGAAATTCAGGCCAAGCAGCTGCATCGGCCCAGGTTATGGCGCATTCCCGCATTTGCGCTGCGCCCCGTATTGGGCCAGCGCGCGCCGCTATTGCTGGCAGGCGCGGAAATTCGCCCAGCGAAGCTAATAAAAATGGGCTTTGATTTTCGCTATCCCAGCCTTGCAGCGGCGTTAGCTGAAATAGGCTAACGCGCCAGATTTAATGCAGATACAAAAACGCCAGCGATTTGCATCGCTGGCGGAACTGGCGTTTTAAACGCGAGTGTTGCTCACGGTGGAACGACTGGGTTGTTGCAGCTTGATTTCGCTAATTTTCCTGGCCTATGTCTTGGCATCAAATTTCTTCGCAATGCTGCAGTTGCAAACGCGCAGCAAAAACGACGTTTTTTGCGAGCGGGCCAGGAAAACGTCGAGGCCAGAAGACAACCGAGATTTTCCGTATGGAAAATCTCGGTTGAAAATTAAACCGCGTAGAAATCCCGGATTTCAATCGGGTGCGTGTGCATACGCAGGGCCGTGACTTCTTTCATTTTCAGCGCGATGTAACCATCGATCAAATCATCGGTAAACACGCCGCCCGCTTTTAAGAACTCACGATCTTTGTCCAGCGCTTCCAAAGCCATATCCAAGCTGTGGCAAACGGTCGGGATATTCTTCTCTTCTTCTGGCGGCAAATCGTACAAATCTTTGTCCATCGGCGCGCCTGGATCGATCTTGTTTTTGATGCCGTCTAAACCGGCCATCATCAGCGCGGCAAAGGTCAAATAACCTGTTTGCACTGGATCCGGGAAGCGCACTTCAATACGACGCGCTTTTTGATTCGGCACCCAGGGAATACGGCAGCTGGCGGAACGGTTACGTGCGGAATACGCCAACATCACTGGCGCTTCGAAGCCTGGCACCAAACGCTTGTAGCTGTTGGTGGTGGAATTGGCGAACGCGTTAATCGCGCGCGCGTGTTTGAAAATGCCGCCGATGTAGTACAGCGCGGTTTTGCTCAAACCGCCGTAGCCTTCACCTGCGAACAAATTCTTGCCACCCTTGGCGAGTGATTGGTGCACGTGCATGCCCGAACCGTTGTCGCCAACGATAGGCTTAGGCATAAACGTTGCGGTCATACCGTGTTGATGCGCGACGTTGCGCACCACGTATTTCAGCATCAATAACTCGTCGGCTTTGCGCACCAGCGTGTTGAATTTGGTGCCAATTTCGCACTGGCCGGCGGTTGCCACTTCGTGGTGATGCACTTCCACTTCGATGCCCAATTCGTCCAATGCCAAGCACATTGCAGAACGCAAATCTTGCAGCGAATCGACCGGTGGTACAGGGAAATAGCCGCCTTTCACGTTCGGGCGTTGGCCGGTGTTGCCACCTTCTTCTTTGTAGGCTTTGCCAGAATTCCAAGCCGCTTCGCGCGAATCAATTTCGTAGAACGAGCCTTTCATCGACACTTCTGATTGCACCGAATCAAACACGAAAAACTCTGGCTCCGGCCCGAAATAAGCCACATCCGCCGTACCGGACGCTTTTAGATACAGCTCTGCACGTTTTGCCACACCGCGTGGGCAGCGTGAATACGATTGCATCGTCGAAGGTTCCAACACATCGCAACGCACTACAAGCGTGGGCTCTTCCATAAATGGGTCTAAAAACGCGCTGGCGGCTTCCGGCAACAGTGCCATATCGGATTCATTGATGCCTTTCCAACCTGCGATCGAGCTGCCATCAAACATCTTGCCGTCTTCAAAGGTGGACTCATCAATCGCGTGCAGTGGAAAGGTGAAATGGTGATCTTTGCCCAGTAAATCAGCAAAACGCATATCGACAAACTTCGCGCCGGTCTCTTCGGCGAGCTTTTTGAACTTGGTATAA
>JAYVAQ010000289.1:0-9589 GCA_043750875.1 Rhodanobacteraceae bacterium | reverse complement strand
AGCGCCGCAACCTCTGCGTTCGCGATTCAATGATGCACGCAGCACGCTAATCAATATTCCTGGCGGTTATTCCAATGCCGGGGTGCGCACTAATTCGTTGCATAAACCACCACACAAAATTATCGCGGTCAGTCTTTTAACCTGCGTGCTGGCACTGATTTTTGGCTGGTTGATTTTTCCAGTAACGCAAACTCCGAAAATAGCGCCGGTTCAAACACTCGACCCGCAAGCTCAAGTCGATGCGGCCTCCATTCGCAGCGAACTTTTGAATGCAGTGCGTGGCCATATGGCACGTGGCGCGCTGATTGAGCCGGCCGACAACTGCGCGCTAGCGTTAGTCAGCCGCATTTTGGCGCAAGCGCCCACCGACCCGTTGGCACTGGGGCTTCTCAAAGATATTGGTGTTGGCCTAAGCGCGCAAGTGCGCGAACGCTGGGCTGTGGGAAAGCGCGCGGAGGCACTCACTTTGTTACGCAGCGGGCTGGGTAAATTACCAAACGATTTGGAACTTAATCGTACCCGTGCAGATTTACAGTTAGAACTTGATCGCCGGGATACACCAAAGCCTCCGACAGTGTTTGTTGCCAGCGATGATGTAAGCGCGCTACTCAAACGTGCAGAAACTCTATTTGGGCAAAGCCAATGGACCGCGCCTGAGGGCGATAACGCCGTCGAAGTATTGCGGCGCGTGTTGGCACTGGAGCCCAGTCAGCCAAAAGCACTTGATATGCTAAATCAAATTGCGATGGGCTATGAAAAAGTGGCGCTGACTTGGCGTGATCGAGGCCGTCCCGACCAAGCGTTAGCGCAGGTGCGTAATGGGCTTAAAGCCCAACCAACAAGCGCTAGATTACTGCGTTTGGAGCAGCAATTAAGGTAGCTGAGCCCAATTCGCGGCGAGCGCTGTGGCTGCGTCAATGATTAGATTGCAAACCAGCTAAAAGCTTGATCCGCCAGGAATTCGCTCAATAGCCGACATTGCCTCGCGAAACGCCGACGCTTCATCGCTGTTCCAGGTACCACCTAAGATTCGCGTCTCACGCATCACTTCGGCACCATAAGTAGGCATCGTTCCCGCCGCCGGGGAAGCAGGCGCTGCGGCATTTTTATCAGTGGCGCGGGCTTCAAATTGCTCCAGCCCCGCGCGCAGTAACTCCAGCATACAAGCGTTCAAAGGCTGCACGCGTTCACGCGTGTAGCGTTTGATCCGCTCAGCTAAGGCATCGTCGATGGCGCGAACTAATAAATCAGGCATTTGCTTAGCTTAACAGACCAATAAAAAATTCCGAAACGCTTATATGCAATTTCCTGACAGGATGCGCAGCTTGCTCGATTAACGGGACTTTGATCACTGGCGAGTACCAATATCAACTGGCTTTACCGATTTGCCAATGTGTGGCCAAAGCCAAATCAGCAAAAGCAGCGCCGGAATAACCGTCACCATGCTCATCAGAAAAAATTGCTCATAGCCAAGTTTCTCAATAAAGTAGCCAGAAATTGCACTCGCTAATTTCCCTGGTAAAAATGCGAGCGACACTAACAGGGCAAATTGCGTAGCCGTATGCGCGGGGTGCGTCAAAGTCGCCATAAATGCCACTAACACCACGCCCGCCAGCCCTTGTGAGACATTGTCAGCACTGATTGCCGCATAAAAGGCCCAAATCTCACTCTGGTTTTGCGCCATCAGTAAAAAAGCGAGATTCGAGCCAGCGACTGCTAATGCCGCTATCAATAGCATTGGTCGAATGCCGATAAGCGCAACGCCGACGCCACCTAAAAACGCACCAAATATGCCAATCCATACCCCATAAAACTTTGAAACATTAGCAATATCAATTTTAGTGAAACCAGAATCCAAATAAAATGGCCCGGCAATGACGCCAATCACCTGATCAGGAAACTTAAATAGACCAACAAAAATCAGGAGCGCCGTTGCCAACACTAGGCCGTGGCGTGTAAAAAACTCGGCGAATGGTGCGGTAAACGCCGCAGCAACGTCTAACGTTCGGGTTTCTTGGTAACTATTTGGTTCTTTACCAAGCAAAGTGGCCGCGATGGGCAACAACATCAATAATGCCATCGCTAAATAAGCGATGCGCCAATTGAAGAAATTCGCTAAATAAAGTGCGGCCGCACCCGCGGTTAGCAAGGCAATTCGATAGCCCAACGTAGACATTGCCGCAAGTGCAGCTTGCGCGGTTGGTGGCGCAATCTCAATTCGATAGGCATCAACAACAATATCTTGAGTGGCACCAAACAAAGATGTCGCGACCATCAGCAAAACGAACAAAAACTCGGCATCTTTAGGTCCCAAAATGCCCATCGCCGCCAAAAATACCGCCACCCCCAACTGTGACGCCAATAGCCAACCGCGCCTACGCCCCAAAAACGGCAGCGGGTAGCGATCCAACAACGGTGCCCACAAAAACTTTAATAAATACAGCCAACTCGCAGCACTCATCAAGCCAATATCGGTCAGCGTGAAGCCCACTTCGCGCTGCCAAATTGCCAGAGTAACCCCAACCAACAAAAACGGTAGGCCGCTGCCAAAGCCCAAAAACAGCATCGTTAACGACGCAGGCGTACCAAATGCGCGCCAAATACCGCTTACGCCAGCATAGTTTTCTTCCGGGGTGCTTGGCTTTGCGTCGCTTGCCACTACAGCGCGTACTCAATCACTAATGGCGCATGGTCGGAAAAGCGAGGTTCTCGGTACACAGTGGCTGATTTTGCCAAGCCCGCCAGATTCGGACTAGCAACTTGATAATCGATGCGCCAACCGACATCGTTCGCATAAGCCTGCCCACGATTGCTCCACCAGGTGTATTCCACCGCTTCCGGCTTTACCGCCCTGTGCGTGTCAATCCAGCCTTCAACTTCAAATAACTCCGTCAGCCAAGCGCGTTCTTCTGGTAAAAAGCCTGAGTTCTTTTGATTGCCGCGCCAATTTTTAATATCGATATTTTTATGCGCAATATTCCAGTCACCGCAAATAATAACTTTGCGGCCCGAAGCTTTTAGCGCTTTCAGGTGCGCACTCAGCCAATTTAAGCTTTGAAATTTAAAGGCTTGACGAAGATCGCCCGAGGTTCCGCTTGGAAGATAAAGGGAAATGACGCTTAAATCGCCAAATTGTGCCTCCAACCAACGACCTTCTGCATCAAAATCAGCCACACCAATACCCGATAGGTACGCATCCGGTTTGTGCTTACTCCAGACTGCGACTCCTGAATAGCCTTTTGCTTGCGCATCTAGATATTCATGGTGGTAATTTGCTAGCGCGAAAACCGCACCTTTTTTGCCTTCCTTCTCGCGCTGTTCGTGCTGAATACGAGTTTCTTGAACGCACACTACGTCTGGATTTTGGCTGCTCAACCAATCAAATACGCCTTTAGTGGACGCCGAGCGCAAGCCATTGAGATTTAGGGAAATAATTTTCATGATTTAACTAGAACACTCAACCCTATTCATAGCCATTACTAAAGATTGAATCAGCAGGGCTTAAAAACACCGCGCTGACCGGGCCTTTACTGCCAGCCGCATCAGTTGCTTGCGCATAAAACAGCGTGTTGGCGGCCACAGGTAATTGCGCCTCAGGCAAGCTGAGCGTGATCGCCTCGATATTGCTGCTAAACGCACCATCAACAGCGGAAAAATTGGCAACCGGTGTGGCACCTGCGGCCCAAGGCACGCTATTGTAAAATGCGACGCTGGCAATGGCTTGGGTGGGTTCGGTCGCGGGCAGATAACGTGTGTCATTCGCACTTGCTGTAATCGTGACGCCGCCAGCATTGCTGACAGCGGTCAAATTAAGTACGTCTGGCCCGGCAGGCAAGCGATAGGGCGCGCGTGCACTGCGTGCGGCCATGAAGAATGACGCGACTGCTGGTGGGCCAATGGAGGACTCAAAAGTCGTGCATGGTGGAAAAAAATCGTTACCGCCTAGCTCGATTGTGAAAGCGACTACGCCCAAAGTGCCAAAAGTCCAATCATCTGTTGCACCGCCAATTGCACCAAAATTGCTGCTTCTAGCCGCAGCAAGTCCATTCAAAAAGGCAATCTTTCGCGCAATCGTTTGTAATTGCGTTGCGTTGGGTGCGGCGCCACTTGTGGTATTGCCCCACGGAAACCACGTCCCAGCACCATTGCTATGTAAATCAATATAAACCCCGCTGGCATCCAAGCTAACTGGCGTAGTTTGATCGGGTGGAACTGACGATGTTTCCGCGCGCTGGTCTGGGAAAATACTCGTGGCAAAATCGGTGAGCGCGATTGATTCCGCCTCGGATCGCGCCGCTGGACCGCGGTAAGAATCGCTGCAGACATTCGTTGAACTGCCTGGGCCTGCATAATCAAACGGGTAATTTCTATTTAAATCAACGCCGACTGTGGTCGCACCGGCTGGGCAATAGAGCGGATTTCGGTTCTTACGCTGATTACGGGTTGTATTTACTTCTGCGACTTTTCGGCCATCCGGATTTGCCACCAACACCAAATTAATATCGTGGTAATCAATCATCCAGGTGATATCCGGATTGGTGCCATAGCCATTGACTAACTGTTCGGCAAAACGCGTTACGCTTTCGGCGGTTGCATATTCACGCGCGTGAATCGCACTTTGGATCATCAATACCGGTTTGGGGCCCGGAATACTGCGGTTAGTAATGCGCAGCGCGCGCAAATCATAGCCGCCCTGCCCTAATTGTTTGAGGCGGCTGTCGCCGATATCCAGCCATTCGGCGATCTGTGGCTTTTGCGCGACCAGCGCTTCCGCTGTTGCATAACTTTCCTCAACAGTGCGATAGCAGGTAAAACCCCCGATGCTGTTGATTTGCCCAGCAAGACGCTCAGGCGGCGTGTTAAAGCTAGCCGTCCGATCCACATCGATTTGAACGATGAAACCATCGCGAATCAATTGATCGTACTCGAACAAATTATTGACCTCGATAATCAATATTTTTGCATCCGGGTACACCCGCCAAGGTGCGGCACGGGCGCGTAAAAGATTCAGTTGCTCGATCTGCTGATACCCCGCGCGCACGACCCACGGCCCTGCATCAGAACTGCCACGCAAAGGCCCTAAAACCAAAAATTCTGAGCGCAAACTGGATTCGAGAGGTGCAATATCACGCGCTTTTTGTGCGATTTCCATTGCCATATCTGGCAACGCAGCGGCCTGATCTAATTTGGGGGCAAAATCGAAGATTTTAGTGGCAGTTTGCGCGGCGGGGCTCAAAGGTGCCTGCGCCGTTAAGTTCGAAGGCATCTGCGCCAAGGCGGTCGTAAGTAGAACAATAGTCAACATGGATACATGATTCCAATTAATCAAAGTTTGCACTAAAAGTAGGTTAGTACAAATTAGCCAAGCTATTGTGTAGCGCGCTCGGCTGCTTCAATGCGTTCATCTGTCGGCGGATGCGATGAGAAATATTTCAAAGCTCCTGGCGCACCTGATTCCGCTTGTATCTGCATTTTACGCATTAAAGCGGCGAATGCGCTCGGACTTATTTGCATCTGCTGCAAACGCGCAAACGCATAGCGGTCGGCTTCGCGCTCAAAATTACGCGAATATGCACTGTCTACAAGTGTCGCGGGAAGCGCAGCGGCCATCGCGCTCAGTCCAGAAGTGTCACCGACGATGAAGCTGACAAGCATCCATGCACCGCCTTGCTGTAACACCGAACGAATACCATGGCGCTTTTCCAAATGCCCTATTTCATGTGCCATGACCGCACTAAACTGATCATCGTTGCTCATCAGCGCAAGCATTTGATCAGTCACCACAACCGTACCACCCGGGATTGCGAACGCATTAGGATCAGTCCAATTGCGAAATTCCAAGGTCATTGGATTGCCGTATCCAGTCCCGACGGCTACTGCGTCGAATAATTTTCGATAGCGCCTTTGTTCGTCAATATTGATTTGCGTCGGCCTAAATCCATCCGCCTCTAACGTACTGAGCGTGCCAGCCGCTAATGTTTTCTCCCACTCTGCCGGAATATTGTCCGCAACAAAACGCGCCACCCAGGGTAGTCCAAGCCAAAAAGCTAACACTATCACCACCGCGATGCTGCCCAAAATCCCAAGTCCAAGCGCAGCGGGCGAAATTCGTGTTTTGGTGCGTTCACCGGATAAATCCAGGTGCGCAAACCAGGCGTCAATCACATCGACGTCGGTGGTTCGCAACACGCCAATATCCGGAAGTTTCACTTCAACATATCGGCGCTTTTCACCCATACGCGCTTTAAATTGAGTCGGTTTGCCAAGCGCAGTTTCAACACCATCAATTCGGGCAAATAAGATGCCATCACTGTTGACACTGAGTGCCACATTTTGGCCACCGCCACTTTGACCACTTTGCGTTTGCGCATCGATCCATTTCATTGTTGGCTCCAGTGCCAATTTTTTTGGATGTTAGCGCCTAAACGGTTAACGTTTTTCCGTTTTTAATGCGCTACGCACACTAGCCTCATCAAAGCCGCGTGCGATCAAAAAACGCGCGCGCTTGGCCCATGCTTTGTTATCCACCGGCGGGGCATCGCCAAATTTCCGATGCAAAAGCGAACGCGCTCGCTCGGGCCAATCGATTTCTAATTCGCCTAACGCATTTGAGATCAATTCTTTTGCCAGCCCAGCTTCCTTTAGTTTTGCTTGAATGGCACGCGGGCCTTTGCCGCGATTGATCAAGCCATTGGTGCGCGAGGCGGCAAATCGCACGTCGCTCAACGCACCTTCGGCGCGCAATCGAACAAGCGCTGCATCAATTACTTCAGGCGCAAAACTCAGTTTGCCAAGCTTTTCTGACATCTTTTTGCTGCTGTAATCGCGTCCACAAAGCAGCGCAATCGCACGCAGATAAGCGTGCTGAGGCGTCAATTTCTCTGGATCAGGTGCAGGTTTTTGCCAAGATTTGGCCCCGGAGTGCGCCGCGGGCACCAAACGTGATGCATTTTCGGCCCGAGCCGCGCCCAATTTCGCCTTGGGCGGATCTTTAGGAACTTTCTGCGGGGCAAACGCCGCCGTAGCACTTAGCGGACCACCGCGAGTCGATATTGACTTGCCGCGCACAATGCCGCGATTTGCCCGCAGCGCACTAGCGGCCTGCAAAACAATATCGCCTAAGTCCACCGCAGCGGAGCGATGAACTTGTTCTGCCGTGTCGCCTTCCGGCGAGACTTCATCAGGCTGCGGCGTGCGTTTGCTAATCAAACCTCGTCAGCGTCTTCTTCGACGCGGGTGCTGGGGGCAGCGACGGTCAACAGTTTGGCACGAATCAGCGCTTCAATTTCTTGCGCCATGACTTTGTGCTCACGCAGGTATTGCCGCACGTTTTCCTTGCCTTGGCCGATGCGGTCACCTTTGTAGCTGTACCAGGCACCAGATTTGTCTATTAAGCCGCAGTTGACGCCAAGTTCAATAATTTCGCCTTCGCGCGAAGTGCCTTCACCGAACATAATTTCAAACTCGGCTTGGCGAAATGGCGGTGCCATTTTGTTTTTCACCACTTTGACGCGTGTTTCATTGCCAACGACATCATCGCCGCGCTTCACACTTCCGATACGACGAATATCTAAGCGTACCGAGGCATAAAATTTCAATGCATTACCACCAGTCGTAGTTTCTGGGCTACCAAACATAACGCCAATTTTCAGACGGATTTGATTGATAAAAATCACCAAACAATTTGAGCGCTTGATGTTGCCGGTTAGTTTGCGCAGCGCTTGGCTCATCAGCCGTGCTTGCAAACCAACGTGGGTATCACCCATATCGCCTTCAATTTCCGCCTTCGGTGTCAACGCAGCGACAGAATCGATGACAACAACGTCAACTGCGTTGGAGCGCACCAACATATCGACAATTTCCAGCGCTTGTTCGCCAGTGTCGGGTTGGCTGACCAAAAGATCGTCAACATTAACGCCCAACTTTTCCGCATAGTTTGGATCAAGCGCATGTTCGGCATCAACGAATGCAGCGGTACCGCCCAATTTTTGTACGGCTGCCACTACTTGCAGTGTCAGCGTCGTTTTGCCAGATGATTCCGGGCCATAAATTTCGACCACACGGCCGCGAGGAAGGCCGCCGATGCCAAGCGCTAAATCTAAACCCAGTGAACCAGTGGAAACCACTTCGGCGGGCTCTAAGGTTTTATCTCCCATGCGCATGACCGCACCTTTACCAAACTGCTTGTCGATTTGAGAGAGCGCGGCAGCGAGTGCGCGGCGCTTATTTTCTTCTGCGGCTGGAGCAGTGACGGGTTTGGACATGTGGAACCTCAAGTTGAATAAGCGGAGAGTAATAGAGAACGAATAGAAAACCAACTGTTATTTCGCGGCGCAAAGTTGCTTTTAGCCTAGAAACCACAGTTGGACGGAAAAAAGTGTGCATTTTTTTGGCGTTCCAGCAAGGCGTGAGGACGCCGCATGCTCATTGCCTGCAAGGACGAAACAACGATGCTGGGGCGTCAAAAAAGTGTGCAATTTTGTTCGTAGCGACCTTCACCCACAAGGTGAACTTCGAAATAATAAAAATTTTCAGCATATTCATAGCTTTAACGGAGTTAGCTAGCGGTCAACTGCGGTTTTTAGGTTTAGGAAGTGCAGATGACGATATCGCCTAAAATTGTCGCAAAACATGCGACGAAGCCCGATTTAGCCTCAGATTTATCTGACTAAGCGACTCCAAGGTGAAGTCCATTCACCAGAATCCCAAGCCTTCTCCACATTCCATTCGGCTAAAGTTTCGAGAAACTTTGCCCTGGTAATTTCTTTTGCACCACGGTCAAGCAGATGTGGTGAGCGCACTTGGCAGTCCAGCACGCCAAAACCCATCCGCTCTAAGCCCAGCATTAGGGCAACCAGTGCTGCCTTGCTGGCGTTACTGCGCGCTCCAAACATGGATTCGCCGCAAAACACACCTCCGACCGCGATGCCGTAAATTCCGCCGATCAATTCCGCGCCATCGAATATCTCGACCGAATGCGCCACATCTGCTGCATGCAGCGCGCAATACGCATTCTGCATCTGAGCGGTTAGCCATGTGCCCGCACCGAAATAATTTGCGCGCGGTGCCGCACACTGGCTTAAAACTTGCGCGAATTGAGTATCGGAACGCACTACCCATTTGCTTGCACGTAAAGACCGCCAATCACGCTTGGACAATGTCAGTTCCGCGGGAGTGAGCACACAGCGCGGATCTGGGGACCACCAAAGTATGGGTTCACCGTCGTTAAACCAAGGGAAAATTCCTTGGGCGTAGGCAGCTCTAAGCCGTTTGACTGATAAATCTGCCCCCGCGCACAACAATCCGTTTGGCGAGCGCAGCGCGCTTGATAACGGCGGAAACGGCGCCGAATTTGTTAACCAGAGCAGCCGCATCTAGTGATTAAACTTAAGGACCTAAACTTGGCGCTAACGTGGGCGCAAGCAATACCAGGCTCAGCCACGGCACATAGGTAATCACTAAGGTGCACAACAGCAAGATAAAGAAAAACGGCACACAAGCGCGCACCAAGCGCGTGATTGGTTCCTGAAAGCGCATGCTGGCAATAAACAAATTCATCCCAACCGGCGGTAAAAATAGCCCGATTTGC
>JAYVAQ010000288.1:0-2680 GCA_043750875.1 Rhodanobacteraceae bacterium | reverse complement strand
CTATTTTCTAAATCGTCGTGCCCATGCCGACTGCACCCAGGCCGACTGCACCAAGGCCGACTGCACCCACACACGTCACACTTTGGCGTGATGCAAACATTACGTGTGTTTGAAGCCGCATCAAATCGACTAGACACTGGCGCATACGTTGTCCTGCTACCGAATCGCGCGCTGGAGCTGCCTGAGTTGGCGCATTTACCGCCATTGCAAGACGGATCAGCCATTCCAGGCTTGCGTGGTTTGCTTCGCGCACTGGGTGTGGTGCAATCGCCCGCTGCTTTACGGGCGCAGTCCTTGGCTACTGAAGCGCGTCAAGCGGCGCCAAGCGAACATTATTACGTCGCCCTCGAACTTTGCCATTGGCAGGTCGAAATGGGGGGCGCACGTTGGATGGCACACGGCGAGCGCTTACATTTGGCCGCCGCAGAACGCGCAGAAATCACCGCTGCGCTGGCAAGCCTGTTTGCCACACCAGACGCGCAGTTGATTGAACATCGCAATGGCGAACTAAGTCTTTTGTGCGACGCCACAACGCCAACGGTGCAGGCGGCGTTCCCGGATGAAGTGCTGGGATGTGATCTAAAAAGCATGCTGCCCGCTCCGAAAGTGTGGCAGCGCTATCTCAATGAAGCACAAATGCTGCTAGCGGATTTGCCTGTCAATCGGGCCCGCTCGGCAAGTGGTGATTTGGTGGTAAATAGCGTCTGGTTTTGGGGCGCACAGCCGGTGCAAGCGCAAGGCCGGCCGTTAGCATTTAACTACCTTGGTAGCGACGCTGTGCTGCAAGCGCTTAGCGTACCGGCCACGGCGGAAACGATCCAGATTAGCGACTATCGCAACTTGTTTGGCAACGAGTTGGCATTCGAAGTTGCGCAGCTCCCGAGTGTTGCAAAGCTGTGGTTGAACGACGGGCGTGTTTTTCAACAATCACCGCGCGCTAGTTTCATACGGCGCTTATGGCAAATCCTGCGGGCGACAACGAAAGGATTTTGGTCTTGAAAGTTGTGGTGCGGGCATTACCAGCCGAGTTTAAACCCGGCGAATTGCGGCATTTGAACATCCCTGCGGCACTTGAACGCGTTTACGCCGCGCGCGGCGTTGCTTCGCCAGCGGCGCTGGACGCTGGCTTAAGCCATTTATTGCCGCCTGCGGATTTATCTGGGCTTGAGGCGGCGGTAGCGCTGTTAGAACAGGCCATCATGCAGCAGCAACAGATTGTGATCGTTGGTGATTTTGATGCCGATGGCGCGACGGGTACGGCCGTCGCGGTGCGTGGCTTGCGCATGTTGGGGGCGCTGCATGTGCGCTATCGCGTGCCGAATCGTTTCACGCATGGCTATGGTTTAAGCCCAGCGGTCGTGGAAACTTTACTTGAAGACTACGCGCGCGATCCAGGCGCGCATCCCTTGCCTGAGCTATTAGTAACCGTCGACAACGGCACGAGCAGTATTGCTGGCGTCGCGCGCGCGAATTTGGCGGGTATGCGCGTGCTGATTACAGATCACCATTTACCGGGCGATTCCCTGCCAGCGGCGGCGGCAATCGTCAATCCAAATTTGCCGGGTGAGCTGTTCGCGTCGAAAAATTTGTGCGGTGCTGGCGTGATGTTTTACCTGTTGCTGGCGTTGCGCGCCAAGCTTCGCGCAGCCAAATATTTTGAACGCGCGCAATTCAAAGGGGGGGAGCCAAATTTATCGACGTTAATCGATTTGGTGGCGCTCGCCACCGTCGCTGATTTGGTACCACTAGATCGCAACAACCGGATTTTGGTCGAACAAGGACTACGCCGTTTGCGCGCGGGTGCGGGCACCATGGGCTTGCGCGCACTGCTAGCAACGAGTGGTACCGACACAGCGGCTGTGTGCGCTCAGGATTTCGGTTTCAGACTCGGGCCAAGAATTAATGCGGCCGGGCGCTTAGAGGATATGTCCATTGGCATCGAATGCCTGCTCAGTGACGAGCCAGCGCGGGCGCGGCAATTGGCTGAGCAACTCGGTGCGCTCAATACCGAACGGCGCGAGCTACAGGCGCAGATGCAGCACGAGGCCTTCGCTGCGCTGGAGAAGTTATCGATATCACCGGATAAGAAAGGCCAGCTGCCATCGGTCATCATTGTCGCGGATCTTGAATGGCATCAGGGTGTAGTAGGCCTTGTGGCAAGCAAATTGGCAGAACGTTTTCACCGCCCAGCTGTGGCATTTGCACCCGCCGCGGATGGCTGGCGTGGCTCCGCACGCTCAATTGCTGGGTTTCACTTACGCGATGCTTTAGCGCTGGTGGATGCACAAAACCCTGGTTTGATGCAGCGCTTCGGCGGCCACGCAATGGCGGCGGGTATGACGGTAAACACCGATAAACTTACGGCGTTCCAGCAAATTGCGCCGCGCGTATTTGCTGCAGCGCTGTTGCCAGAGCTGTTGAGCGAAGTGATTTATACCGACGGGGATTTAATCCCGGCCGAGTTTGACGTGGCTTTGGCGCAGGCAATTCGCTTCGGTGGGCCCTGGGGCCAAGCATTTCCAGAGCCAGCATTTACCATAGATGCACAGATACTAGACGTACAAACACTTTCCGGTGGGCATTTACGCTGCAAAGTGCGCTGGGGCGGCGTGCCAGCGCTGGTCGGTGCGGTCTGGTTTAGCCCTGATCGCAGTGCCGATGCAGTACCTGAGCGCGCTCG
>JAYVAQ010000287.1:0-3353 GCA_043750875.1 Rhodanobacteraceae bacterium | reverse complement strand
TATCGTATTCGTAGCTGGTGGTGTGCAGCCTGGGCGTGCGCACGGTGGTTAGGCGATCAGCATCGTCATAGCCGTAAGTCCATGTTCCGATGGGCTTCTTCGTGGTTTTTAGATTACCGACGCCGTCATAAGTGAATTCCGTCAGTTCGTTCTCGGCATTGGTTTCGGACGTTTTGCGGCTGCGCTTGTCGTAGATATTCGTGGTGATGCGGCCCGTGCCATCGGTTTTGGTTAGGATATTACCGACGCCGTCGTAAGTCGTTTTGCTAATGTCGCCATTCGCGGCGGTGACTTCAGTCACGCGATTCGCCAAGTCATACTGGGTGCGCGTGGTGTTGTTTTTGGCGTCGGTGATCGTAATCGTGTTGCCGACCGCATCCAGCGTGCGCTGAGCGGTGGTGACGCCGTCGCGGCTGCTGGCGAGCAGTCTGGATTCGGCGTCGTAGCCGAAGCCTTCGGCGGTACCGTTGCGGTCGATGTGGCTGACAACGTTGCCCAGCAAATCATAGTTCCAGGATTCGGTAAGGGTGTCGGCTTTCGCCACTGCCGATCCATGGGCCCCGGCGTTCGCCGGGGTGACGGGAGGCGGTGAGAGGCGTTGAGGTGGGGATTGAGATTGGGCCGCGAGTTGCTTGCTGATGGTTGATAAAAAACCATCGTTTGATAAGACCCTGTCGCCTTGCATCAGCGCGTCGACGAAGCGCACGTCACCCCGGCGAACGCCGGGGTCCAGGCTTGAGTCGGAGCGAAATGTAAGTCCCTGTTGCAACGGCAAATTTGCGCTTGTAAGCACTGCCGATCCATGGGCCCCGGCGTTCGCCGGGGTGACGTGGAGTGCTGTGAGGCGTTGAGGTGTTTCGAGTGATTTTGCGCCTGCCAACGCCGCAGAACCCCCGTTTGCCGCCGCAGTCAAATCTGGATAGGTCGTCCTAATCTTGCGATTCAGCGCATCGTATAAATGCGTGGTGACATTGTCGCGTGCATCGGTTTCGCTTTCGATATTTCCGTTCGGATCATAATTAAGTCGCGTGACGGACAAGGGCAGGCCAGGGCGGGTGATTGCGGTGCGCCAGCCGGCGGCGTCGACGGCATAACTGGTGGTATTTCCACGCGCGTCGGTTTCGCTTAGCAGCTCGCCCCAGGCGGTTGGCACCATCGTCATGCTGCGGTTTTCGGGCAGGCTAGCGGTCAGCTTTTGGTTCAACGCGTTGTAAGTAAACGTACTGGTTCGATTGTTGGCGTCATCACTGGTCAACAAATTGCCGTTCGCATCGTAGCGCATGCGCGTGACGTGGCCGATGCTATCGTTGTTTAAAATGCGGCGGTTTAAACGATCGTATTCATGCGTAATCGCTTGCCCATTGCCATGCGTTTCTCGGATTAAATTGCCAACTAAATCATAGGCATAGGTGGCGTTCATGGCGGCTTCTGGGCCTGCGGGCGAGCAAAGTGTCGAGCTAGCCCAGAGCTGAAAACTATTTGCTTGGGCGCTTTGAGTTGTGCCAAGAAACGTTACAAAAATCGCGCATAAAAGAAGCCAGGTCAATTTCAGAATTGACCTGGCTTCTTTTACTCTCATTGTCTTCATCAGCGTTATTTATCTAGGCCAGCATTGGTGCCGCAACGATGCTTTCATAGTCGCCAAAATCGGGGACTGCATGCCAGTTGCGCTCAATATGCGGCCAGATCGTGTCGCATTTTTCAAACATGCCATCCGCCGTCCAATGATGCTTATGACCCGTGCCATCTTTGTTGTAGTAAATGATCATGGTTTCATAATCATTTTTCGTTCCCTCGATAGGCCCGCCCTTACCCGTAATCGATTCAAGAAATATCATTCCATCCTTACGGTCTGCATACATTGCTCTCGACGTCATTCGCAAATTTTCATCCAGGTATTCAATAATGATTGCGCCTTTGTTAAAGGTAATAGCGACCTCTGGACGATATGGATCGTCGCCGAGTAGGGCGGCATACTGCTTGCCCTTATCGTGCAACTGCCTCGCCTTTTTCTCTGTATATATTTCAAGTGGTTCGTTGTAATGCATTGACCAGCCGTGGCAATACGTGACCTTTCTCATCAGTGTGCAGCTCCATTACTGTCGCGAATAATGATGTCGCGTTTTTTCGCCGCATCCAAAATCGCCTGCGGAATAGCGTTATTTTGCGGTGGGACTTCCAAATACATTTTTCCACCCAGTTTCTTACCAGCTAGTTCCTCTGCTCTAGTCTTGGCGGTGTTCGCAATCAAGGTTCCGGGCGAGTACTTCTTCACAAACTCATTCAAATAATTGATTGCCGTTTGCGGCAAGATGTTTGCTAGCTGACTATGTTTGCGCGAGACGATTTCGCCACTGGTTCCAGCCTTTGGACTGTAGCTATCCAGCCGCAGCGCCGTACCGCCATTAGGATTATTCACTGCAACTTCATTGAATTCATAGGCATGTGCGCGATCACGGTTGAAATTATTGCCATCCTCCATTTGTTGTAAAACATACGGCGGAATTGAAGCTTTTGGACAACAAGTCTTCTTGTTGTGCACCCAAAGCCCCGCATTCCCAATAAAATATGTGCTGTCGTTTGCCACGCTCAAGTTGTAGGTAGTCGCCGAACTCGGATCGATTTGACTCATTAGCAACCGAATCAAACGCCCATCTAACGTCGCAATCTGATCGCCCGGAATTAAATCCGAAGCCTCGCGCCAGCCGCCACTTGCCAATGCAAAAGGATGATTCGGAGTCGAGGTAATGACCTCAATTTTACCTTCGCCATCCACAAACGATAGGTTCCAAACTTCGCGGTCGTGCGTAATGAAAACCGTTACCACGCGCTGCCAGGAGGTGGCATCGGTAAACTCATTGCGTGCTGCGACAAGTTCGCCAGTTTGCACAGTTTCAATGGGTTTCAGGCCTTCCGCCGTCAGTACCAGCGTACCAGCGACGAAACAGCTGCCGTTTGCGCACATAACTGGCTCAACGGTCGGGCTTTCTCGAATCGTCACGGGCTCAATGCCGTTCACCACACGGTTCGCAAAGGCGGCATCAACTCTCGCGACCGCCAAACCCCGCTCCATTTCGCTTGCCAACGCAACCGCACGCATTTCTGCTGCGGTGCTGCGCACCACACCCAGTTTCGAGGGCATCAACATCCCGGCCATCAACTCAAAACTATTTGCTATAGATGTGTGCTTACCATCAAACGCGTCGGTACCTTCGGCAACGGCACCTTCATATGCTTGGTATTTCTTGTCGGTTGTCAAGACTTCGTACGCGCCAGCCGTTGCTGCCTGTGTGCCCATCATTTCACTGGCCGCATTGTCGGCAAAGCTACTGTCGAGGCCGACAAAATTTGCC
>JAYVAQ010000286.1:0-2538 GCA_043750875.1 Rhodanobacteraceae bacterium | reverse complement strand
GACGCCGCCCGTGGCGCGTATTCGAGCTTTGAAGAGCACAGTATTTTGGTGCCGGTGGTGCCGATCAAAACCGAGCTGGCGATAGCGCTGGATTTACCGGCAGCACACAGCGGTGTACGGCTGAGTTCGAGCTCTGAATTTTTACGTTCTGAGTCAGCTCGAACCTGCGCAAAAACGGTTGATACCGACTTTACGCGTTCATTAATCAATGAATATGATGGCAGCACCGAGCCGCACGGTTATCAAACCTTGATGCTGGAAGGCACGCGCAGTGAAGCGCATAAGGAAGATCAAACCGTCCACGTTTACGAAATGTATTGGGGCGATTTGTCGCGGCTGGGCAGTGGTCTACTCGCCGTCATGGGCGAGATGTATCAGCTGCTGTTGCACGCGGGCTCAATCGCGCGCACAACAGCGGATTTGCAGTGGGCGGCGGCGAAAAAGAATAAGGTGGCCGCGCCACTTTTGCCGCTGCTGAGCGTTTTCCGCTGGTCGGTAGGCGCATCCATTTGGCTGTCAACTGTGCCCTTGGTAGCCGTTAATTTTGTGTTGGTCGCCGTCGCGTTAACTTTGGTGCCACTCACCATTCCGCTAATCGCCAACAGCGCGCACATTAACGCCGCCGGTGTTGGCATGGCCTTAGCCGCATTGCTTGGACTATTTTTTGTGCTGCAAATTTACAACGCGCGGCGACCCGGCGTCATGAAATGGGGAATCGCGGTGGCAGCGATTGCGATCGCGGTTGCCGCGTGGCGCATTTATTCGGGAACCATTCAGCCTGAGCCCATCCCTGGCGAGCCGATCAATTTAGTGGTGACCTATCGGGTGGCGGTGTTGAACGTGGCCGAGGTGGTTTTTCATTTGCTGTGGCCGCTCGCGCTGCTGATTTTTAAATTAATCGCCTTCGTGTTACTGCTGGCCATTCCTTGCGTGATGTTAAAAAAACAAGCTGGCGCTCGCGCAAAAACAATTCCGCAGGGCGTGATTACCGCCATCACCGCCGTGGTGGTGCCGCTGTCGCTATCGTGCGTGATCACGGTTTTGCTATGGGCAGGTTCGGCCGGGTTTTTGAAAAGCGCGCTGGATCCTCGTGAGGTCTATGAGTCAGCTTTGCCGGCCTTTATCTACAAGCTCCCTGGTGAGCTGCAGCCCAGCAAATGGCCACCTGAATCCCCAATCAAAACGGTTTTTGAAGGTGAAGTGGTCAACTCACAAATTGCCTTCATCACACACCTGCAGCAACACGGCGGCAGCGAGGCATTTAACTGGATGATAACCGGCGTCGCGCTCGCCATCGTGAGTCTGGTATTGGGCACGCTACTCTCAATCAAGGATGAATTGACTCCACCGCACGGGCCACACGCACGCGCGACTAGCCGTGTTGATCTCGGCGGGACGTGGCTGAACGCGGGGCTGACCAGCGTGCCGTTGATTGCGCTGATGGTATTAATTTCATTCGCCGCGTGCGCAATGATGATCCCGATTTTTGCCGGTTGTGTCAGGGGACGTGAAAGTTTTTTGTGCGGCAACGATCTCACCTCCTACATTGGCTTATTTATTGCCGCGTCGTCAGGCGGCTTGCTGGCCTTGGGTAAGGCCTACAGCCGTGGCCTCGGCGCGTTGCGACCCGGTCTTGATTTAGCACTTGATGTCGATAACTGGCTGCGCGAGCGGCCAAAAAAATCGAACCCGCGTGCGCGCATTTTGAGCCGTTATTTGGCGCTGCTCAAATATATAAATGCGCGCGGTTATGAACGTGTTGTGATCGTTGCCCATAGTCAGGGAACAGTGATTACGGCCGACTTGCTGCGCTTGCTAAAAACCGCCGACTGGCAGGACCAGTTAAACATTCGTCTTTTCACCCTGGGCAGTCCGTTGCGTCAACTTTACGCAGAACGATTCCCGGATTTATATGGCTGGGTCACTCATCTGGGCGGGCCGGTGCCGAACCATTTGCACGGTGTGACGTATTGGCTAAATGGCTATCGAAGTGGCGATTATGTGGGCCGCGCACTGTGGGAAGATTTGCTCACCACGCCGCGATTTGCAGCGGGGCCCGCGCCGCAAGATTTTGTGCCGACTGATCTAAAAACAAAAAAGTTATATGGCGAATTCTGCGTGGGTGCCGGTGCCCATACCCATTACTTCGACCACACCGCACCTGAAGTTGCGACCGCGATTGATTTGCTGATTGCGGATTAAATCGTGGCGGCTTTTTTTGCCAAAGCGACTTGTTCACGAATGCGCGGTGCAGTCACCACGATGGTGTCCATTTTGTACACGGCGTTATGTGCAGAGACGCGTTTTGCAGTAACCACAATGGTGTCCATTCTTTGCACAGCGGGTTCACTATGTGCCACTGATTTTGCAAAGCTTACGCTCATCGATGCAAGCGCGAAAGTAAACATCGCAGCGAGTACGAAGCCGGTGGCAACGTTGTCCTTCATGCTGGTTTTGTAATCGGTTTTCATGTTGATTTCCATTCAGGTTGGGTTTGTTTGCTAACTTGTTTGCTGAGCTGATGAGCTAACTTTAGTC
>JAYVAQ010000285.1:0-5836 GCA_043750875.1 Rhodanobacteraceae bacterium | reverse complement strand
CAAAAAACGAAGGCTCCGCGCGCATCTTGGTGATCGATGACGAGCCGCAAATCCGGAAATTCCTGAATATTTCCCTGCGTGCGCAGGGGCATCAGGTCTTGGAGGCCAATTGCGCGGCGGCTGGCTTGAAGGTGCTTGCGACACAAACGGTGGATCTTGTGATCCTAGACTTAGGCTTACCTGATTTTGATGGCAAAACGGTACTGCACGAATTACGCAGCTACTCGCAAACACCGGTGATTGTGCTGTCGGTGCGGGCGAATGAAGATGAAAAAGTTGCGGCACTTGATGCGGGTGCCAACGACTATGTGACCAAACCCTTTGGCGTGGCGGAACTTGGGGCGCGTATCCGCTCCTTGCTGCGCATGAGTATCGGTGTGGCGACACCCATCGTGTTCGACGATGGCCGCTTGCAGATCGATATCGCACGCCGAAAAGTCAGTTTGAACGGAGTGGCACTGAATTTGAGTCGCAAAGAATGGAGCCTGCTGGCGTTGCTGTTGACACACGCCGGGCGGGTGGTGATGCAGCAGCAGATCTTGAAAGAGCTTTGGGGAGCATCCCACGTTGATGACACGCACTATCTACGTGTTCTGCTGGGCAAGCTGCGCGCTCATTTGAGTGATGACGCTGCCAATCCGCGCTATATCGCTACTGAAAGCGGCGTCGGGCTTAGGTTTATAGGGGTCATGACGGAACCGGCAAAATAGCTTTATTGCCGCACAAATTCACCACGTCGCAAACCGAATAGGCCAACGGTACGTTAGCCCACAGACGCCGAATCTGCGCTTGATTAAAGATCAATTCTTTGCGGCCTTTGTTTGCCCTGGCAAACGAATCAACAGAAGCTTATGAAACCAATTCGCCGCACGTCTGTGCTGAAAGCGTCGCTGCGCATAATCAAGGCCAATTTTGGCCTCATGCGCGACGAACGATTCAACGATATCGAAAAAGATGAGGCATTGCCGTTGCGCGCGGAGCTATTAAGCGCAGATCAAATGGTGCATTACGGCAAATCGCTGGCGGGTCAGCACACACTTGAAGCAACCGACAAGCAGGATCGCTTGTTAGTGCGGCTGGCGGAAAATAGCAACGCGTTGCGAGACGCCTGTCAGATACTGGTTCGCGACAGCCAAGCACAGCAGACGAACCAGAATATGGCCGGTATGCCCGTCAGCAACGCACCGCCGATCACGCCCGCAGGCGAATGGCTGCTGGACAATTTCTATTTAATTGAAGAGCACATTCTTACTGCAACCGCGCACTTACCAAAAGGCTACAGTCGCGAGTTGCCACAATTAGCGAGCGGCCCCTCACGCGGTTTGCCGCGTGTTTATGACTTGGCGCTATCTGCGATTTCGCACAGCGATGGACGGCTTGACCTGCCAACATTAGAGCGCTTTGTCGCCGCTTATCAGACGGTGACGCCGTTGGCCCTAGGCGAGCTGTGGGCAATTCCAATCATGCTGCGCTTGGCATTGCTCGAAAACCTTAGGCGTGTCGCCACACGCATTAGCGCGGACCGGGAAAATTCGCTGGAGGCCGATCACTGGGCCGCACAAATGCTCGAAACCGCCGAACAGGACCCGAAAAGCTTGATCGTTGTGATTGCCGACATGGCGCGCTCGAACCCGCCGATGGTGAGTGCATTTGTTGCCGAATTAGCGCGCCGATTGCGCGGCCATGGCCCGGCGTTAGCGTTGGGCTTAACTTGGATCGAGCAACGCCTGGCGGAATCAAGTTTGACTATTGAACAGATGGTGTTGGCCTGGAATCAGCAACAGGCTGCGGATCAGGTTTCGATCAGCAACAGCATTGGTAGCTTGCGCTTTTTAGGCGCGACCAACTGGCAGCTGTTCGTTGAAGCAATGAGCCACGTGGAGCACTTATTGCGACAAGATTTGGGCGGCGTCTATGGCGCGATGGATTTTGCTACTCGGGATCGCTATCGCCACGTCGTTGATCGATTGGCTAAAGCCTCTGAGCATACCGAACTGGCGATTACGCGAGCTGCTTTGGGCTTAGCGCAAAAGCCAGTAATTACTACTGAGTCTGCCGCAACCCACAACGAAGCCGTTCGTGCTGAGCTTGTCGAAGCATGTAGCAACGAGTTTGGCGATGCAAAAAGCCCTGCGGCTTCGTCAGGAATTGTGCAGCTCTGCCCTTCGACAGGCTCAGGGCGAACGGATCCACGGACTGATTCCGGCATTGACAACAACGACAGATATACCGAGTTAACCCCAGAAAATCACGTGGGCTATTACTTAATCGGCGCGGGTTTGCCGCAACTTGAACAAACACTGCAAGCGCGCGTGGGCTTACAAGCCCGCTTAGCGCGGGCGGTGGCGCGCTTTCCGTTGACGCTGCACTTTGGCGCGGCGTTGGGCTTGAGCCTGCTGTTTGTAGCAACCTTGTTGCATCAGGCACACACACACGGTACCCAGGGCTGGTGGCTGCTGGCGCTGGCGGCATTGTGTTTTCTAGGAGTTTCGCAACTGAGTCTGAGTCTGACCAATTTGTTTGCGACCTTGCTCGTAAGCCCGAATTTATTGCCGCGCATGGACTTTGCGCAAAATAATCTCGGTGATCCGGCAAACGGCAAAACCAGCCCAGGCGGGATTCCAAATGCCATGAGAACGCTGGTGGTTGTTCCGACCATGCTCACTAATGCGGCCGATATTGACGCCTTGCTAGAAGGCTTAGAGGTACGCTATTTGGGCAACCAAGACGCGAATCTTTACTTTGCGCTGCTCACCGATTTTACCGATGCGGCGCAAGCTACATTGCCCGGCGATGCACCGCTGTTAGAGATCGCACGTGACGGCATTGTGCAGCTGAATCGCAAATATCGTAACCAGCGGGATCCAAGCGAAAGTGCGCTCAGTACAGGGCGATTTTTCCTATTGCATAGGCCGCGCCTTTGGAATCCGAGCGAAGGCGTTTGGATGGGATATGAGCGCAAGCGCGGGAAATTAACTGCGCTCAACGCGCTGTTGCGCGGCAGCGGTGAGCAACATTTTGCCTTAATCGTGGGCGATCTAGCTTCGCTTAATCATGTTAAGTACGTAATTACATTAGATACCGATACCGAGCTACCGCGTGACGCGGCGCGCCAATTTATTGGGGCCATGGCGCACCCGTTGAACCGGCCGAAATTTGACGCGAAAAAAGGCCGCGTCGTCCGTGGCTACGGCATTTTGCAGCCGCGTATGGCGGCCAGTATGTCCGGACGCTCGGTGTATGCGCAGCTCTGTTCTAGCGAACCTGGGATTGATCCGTACACGCGCTCGGTGTCGGATGTGTATCAAGATTTGTACGGCGAAGGCTCGTTTATTGGTAAGGGCATTTACGATATTGATGCCTTTGAGCAAGCGCTGCACCAGCGCTTGCCAGAAAATCGAATCCTTAGCCATGACTTGCTGGAAGGCTGCTATGCGCGTTCTGGATTGCTTAGCGATGTGCATTTGTATGAGCACTATCCCGCCGGATACTTATCCGACATCGCACGCCAAGAGCGCTGGATTCGCGGCGATTGGCAGATTGCGCAGTGGTCTCTAGCAAGTGTGCGGCTACCGGGCACGGCACATGCCGTTGCGAACCCGTTGTCGCAACTTTCACGCGGTAAGATTTTCGATAATTTGCGGCGTTCGCTTGTGCCAGCGGCGCTGTTAATCATGCTGATGTTGGGTATAGGCGCAATGGCTCAGCCGTGGTTTTGGACGCTTAGCGTGCTTTGCGTAATGCTGTTGCCGGCATTTTTTGGCAGCCTATTGAGTGCCGCGCGGTGGCCAGCACAAGTTCCGCTACGGCAGCATTTACGTGAGGTTGCACGAACCAGCACGCAGAGTTTTACGCTACTCGCGTTTCGTATCGCTTGCTTACCCTTTGAAGCCTACACCAGCGTTGACGCGGTGCTGCGCGCGTGTTGGCGCATGGCGGTATCGAAGCGCCAGCTGCTGGCCTGGCGCACTTCGAACAGCACCAATACTGCTAGGAGCAGCATAGCCGGCACCTATAGGGTGATGTGGGCCGCGCCATTTTCTGCAATCGTGCTGCTTATACTTAGCCGTGCCCAGCTAAGCGCGCTGATCCCCGCGGCGATGTTAGCCAGCCTGTGGCTGCTTGCCCCCTTTTGGGCATGGTGGCTTAGCCAGCCCATCGCAGCAAAATCAGCAAATTTGAGCGCGGATCAGCACGTGTTTTTGCGCAAAATTGCGCGCAAGACTTGGGCGTTTTTCGAACACTTTGTCACCGCTGACGAGCACTATTTGCCGCCAGATAACTATCAGCTGCATCCCGGCCCAATTGTGGCGCATCGTACTTCACCCACCAACATGGGCTTGGCGCTGCTTGCAAACTTATCGGCGTACGACTTTGGTTATATCAGCGGCACTTTGTTGCTGGAGCGTTGTGAGAATGCCTTGGCGACGATGCAGTCACTACCGCGCTTCAACGGGCATTTCTACAATTGGTATGACACCAGCAACTTGGCAAGTTTGGCACCACGCTACGTCTCTACCGTTGACAGTGGCAATCTGGCCGGGCATTTGGTGACCTTGCGCGGCGGCTTGATTGAACTTCTCGATCAACTAATTTTGAGCGCACAGACCTTGCAAGGCCTGCGTGACACGCTTAGCGTGGTGATCGATGCGACCCCGGAGATGCAGCGCAAGCGGCTAGCGGGTATTCAAGCGGTATTGCTTGCACAGCCCGCGCAAACGGAAAATTTGGCAGCCAGCGTGATCGCACAGACGTTACTGCAGTTAGGTGAACTCAGCGCAAGCCTGATCGCAAGTATTGATGTAAGCCTTGAACCGAATGCCGGTGAATGGAGCATGGCGCTTGATCGTCAAATTAACGACGCACTCAGCGAAATGAAACAGTTGATGCCGTGGCTGGGTTTAGCCGTGCCGCCGCAAACGGCGAGTTTTGGTGTGGCGGAATTACTCAGTCGAACCAATACTTTACGCGATATCGCAGTGTTGCCGAGCC
This sequence comes from Rhodanobacteraceae bacterium, assembly GCA_043750875.1. Classification (GTDB taxonomy): domain Bacteria; phylum Pseudomonadota; class Gammaproteobacteria; order Xanthomonadales; family SZUA-5; genus JANNYA01. The sequence goes on along the minus strand of JAYVAQ010000285.1, from coordinate 844 downwards.
AGCTCATGCCGCTGCTTGACGCGGCTTTACGCATGCCGATTACACCGGCGCAAAACACATGGCTCAGCGCGATTCAGGGCCAGATCACAGCAGCAAGCGAGAACGCCTTGCAGCGGATCGCACGGGCAAAAGTTTTGACACAGATCAGCGATGACTTGTGCGATATGGATTATGAGTTTCTTTACGATCCAGCACGCAAACTGCTGGCAATTGGCTACAACATTGACGAGCAACGCCGCGATACCGGCTTTTACGACTTACTCGCGTCAGAAGCGCGGCTTGGCTATTTCATTGCGATTGCCTTTGACCAAGTACCGCAAGAAAGTTGGTTTGCCTTAGGACGCTTGCGTACCAACGTTGGCGGTGCGCCGATTTTGATGTCTTGGAGCGGCTCGATGTTTGAGTACCTTATGCCGCAACTGGTTATGCCATCGTTTAGCGAAACTCTGTTGGATGAATCCTGCCGCGCCGCAGTATGTCGGCAAATCGTATTTGGCAACGAACGCGGTTTGCCCTGGGGCGTATCCGAATCTGGCTACAGTAAAACCGATGCCAACTTAAATTATCAATATCACGCATTCGGCGTGCCAGGCTTGGGGCTACAGCGCGGTTTGGCGGTGGATTCGGTGGTTGCACCTTATGCCTCGGCACTGGCGCTGATGGTACATCCCGATGCAGCATGCGCGAATTTGCAGCGTTTTGCCGCCAATGGTGTAGAAGGCAATTTTGGTTTTTTCGAGGCTGTGGACTACACGCCATCGCGCATTGCGCGCGGTCAATCCAGCGTGGTGGTGCGATCATTTATGGCGCATCACCAAGGCATGAGTTTGCTCAGCATTGCGCA
>JAYVAQ010000284.1:0-11728 GCA_043750875.1 Rhodanobacteraceae bacterium | reverse complement strand
CAAGTAGCTAATCGCGTTGGCACGCAGCTCGGCTTCGCTGCTCGGCAGGGCGCTCAATGCCAGCGCGGTATCGTTAACGTTGGCTTGAAACCACGCGGAACTAGAAAAACCGCCATTGCTTAACGCCGAAGCTTTGATGATCGCAAGTGCGGTACTGTGCTCAGGCAGCGCGCGAAGTAGCCATGCGGCGTCGTCCATCGTGCTGGGCCGCTTCGCCAAAAGTGTGGTTGTTAAACCCGCCACCTGTGCCTCAGTATCCGGAAACTCACGCAAATACAGGAGCTTGGCCGCCATCGCGGGGATCGAGCTTAAATAACTTGCGGGCTGCAGATTAGCAGGATCGTTGCACGGCAAACTGCCTGCTTGTGGCAGCGTCAGCCATTTTTTACTGGCTTCGAGTACGTTCGTACCTTCGTCGCTTGCTGGCACCAAAGGGCCGGAACAGCTCGAATTCACAATTGCTGGTGTAATCGCTTGGGCATTGATCTCAAGTACGCCTCGTCCATGGGTCATGGCGCTAAAGCGCTCTTGTGCAGCTAAGCGAAAGCGCTCAAGGCTTGCTAATTGCTGGGAATTGATAGTGTCGCTCGGGCGTTGCAATAGTACGAACGCAGCGCGAAAATTCTTTTGCGCGTTTGCGACACCGGGCACGCGCGCGCCGCTGGCAGCGATAATTTGCGAAATATTAATCTCTTCGCGGGTGCCAGCGGTTATTGCTGCTAAGACTGGGTAAGCCGTTGCGCTGCCACTGCCGCCGCGAATAAGTGATATCGGCTGAACTTCATTTGCGCCGTAGAAACCTGCCAAATAAAGATCTAAATCACTATATCGGTGAAATATATCAGCCGCTTGGAATTGCCCGCTTAATTCCCGCCAGTCGGCGCCATACATTACTGAAGCATCGGAATCTAGAAAGTAATTCCAATGTACGTTTTCTGCGCCGCGCAAATCGTCACTCTGTACGCCCGCGCTATTGGTGTATTTAACAAAGACACCAAACGTATGCAAAAGCTCGTGCGCAAAAATATTCAAATTATTGCGATACGCAGGCGCGCCGGGAGCAAAACTCAAATTATTCATATTGCCCATATCGACAATGCCGCGCAACCTATTGGCACTGCCGTAAAACGAGGCGTTATTAAAAATGGGTAAGCCTATGCCTTGCACTTCATTGCGCACACTGCTGAAAAATGCAGTAGCACCACCCTTATCAAAATCAAAAGTGGTAAAAACCACTAAGTAGTCATACTTATCCGCAGCTTTGCCGAGCACACCTTTTGCTAAATCTATACGCGCTTGAGGATTTGCACGGTCATAATTGGCATCGGTTACGCACGACAACAGAGTCGAATTCAGCACCGTGCACGGCAACGCGGCTTTGGCCACTGAGCTTGATTTCGGCGGATCGATAAGCAAATCGACGTCTGCAGCGACGGCGGGTTGAAATGCAAGCAATGCCAGAAACATTGCGGTGCTGCAAAGCAGCCAAGAGAACTGCACACCCAATATACGTGGCGTCATTGACTTTCCTTGCAAACCGCTCAATTGTTAAACCTAGCACGATGTGCATACCTAGTCACTATCAAAGCAGGTTGTTCGGGGTTACCCGCCCTAAGCTGGGCGGCGTAGACAAACTTTAGCGGCAGCTATATCGCTGCAAACTCAGTGCAGTCGGAAAGCAGGGTCAGATTTGTCTGAGGGCACGCGGTGCAAGCAGTTTATGATCGGTGTTTATAAATGAGTGCTAATTGCCCGGTTGATTGACGTCAATCGATAAATCAGGCGCAGGCAATTGCACGCTGGCGATATCCATTTCAGCCGGCATTTGAATCGGCACAATCGTGGTTTGCTGCGCTAAATCCAGCGCTAAGTCGCCGGCTGGCAGGCTGCGAATAGTACGGTCGGTGGCGGTTGCCAAATCGTAGGCATGCAGTTCAACTCCTAATTCGGCTTCGCTGAAGTAATAAACTACGCCCGCCGCAACGCGCCAGTTCCAATGCCAACGCGGGTTGAACTTGTCAAACACAACTTGCGCGCGACCATCGGCCAAGCGCTCATATAAAGTGTTGCTTCCGACCCGCGTAAAATAGAGTTTGTTGGTTTTTTGGTCGTGTTGAAAACTGGCGATTTGTTCAAGTTGCCAGAGTAGCTGCCAAGGTTTCTCTGAGGAAAAGGCGGCTATTGCAGCCCCAGCCACGTTTGTTGGATGCCACTTTTGTAGTACACGTTTACCGTTGAGGCTGCTTAGAAGCAGCAAATCTTCGCCATAATAATTGGCGCGAACAATCATGCCTAAGTCCGCAGGCGGCGTGATGCTGCGCGTTCGGCTACGATCCAATTCAAACTCGATGAGTTCGCTGTGCATCCGCTGGGGTTGCAGGCGGGTGAATAAAAAGCGTTTGCCGCTCGGGTGCCAGAAAATCGCACTCAAGCGCGCGGGGGTATGCGTGACCGCTTGCGGTTGCTCGCCGCGCTTGCCTAGCCATACTTGATCAATGCCGCCGCGTGAACTCAAAAACGCTATCGACTCACCGTCTGGGCTGAGGCTGGGCGGGCCGTCAGAACCGGTACTTGGAAATAGCCGGACGCCGTCAAGCGCGTCAGCTAAACTAAATTCATACAAGCTGATTTGCTCGCTTTTGCGGGAAAACACCACTTGTCCGGTGTTGGCAACGCTGGGATTGCGCCCAAACACCGCCAACGGCTGGGCGGCTTGGCCTTCGCGCAGTAGCGTCAACTCAAAGTCGCCCTCGACGGCAATCGCAGCAATGATGCCTTGGCTATCGGGCAGCCAGGCAAAGCCATCGGCCTCTTGCGCCAGCTGCACCAGCGACCGTACGTTCTGGCCGTTTGCATCACTGAGAAACAACGTCGAATCCGAGCCCACGCCGCGGCGAAACGCCAGCAACTGACCATTGGGCGAGCGCCGCGCGTGCCAATCAAAACTCGGCTGTCCATTCAAATCGGGACCGGCGTCGTTAGTGTGCAAACGCGTGGCTCTGCCGCTGTCAATTTGATACGCAACAATCGCCACAGTCCCAGGTTTGCCTGATTCGGAATCGCTAGCCCAGCGATGCGCAAACACCAATTCATTGGCGCTTGGCCAATCAAACGGCAACACCATTCCCGGCGGGCAGTCCATCAATTTGCGCGGCGCCCCAGCCAATACGCGTTGCGCGATGATTTCACATTGCGCGCCACCCTCTGCATCGCTGACGCGCTGTCGCACATAGGCGATTTCCAAGCCGTCCTTGGAGAAATGCGGCTCAAATTCACTGGTGTAGGCGTTGTCGCTGTTGTCGGTAGTCAAGCGCTGGGCGCTAGGCGTGGCTAAATCGCGCACCCAAATGCGATGGTGCTTATCAACATGCGTGACATACGCCAGCCAGGCGCCGTTGCCCGAGATCACTGCAGCTCGTTCAATACCTGGCGCTGTGGTCAGTAGACGGAATGAGTCTTTAACGCTGTGGAGCATGGCCACACTACGCTCGGAATCTGTCGCGCCGTTGCTGGGGTTTTGCGGCGGTGCGCGTAGCCAGTAAATGCTCAGGCACAGTGCAGCAAATAGCAACGTCGCTACCCCGGCCCAAACGCGTCTGCTTTTCGGACTGGTGGGCTCAACACGGGCTATCGACGCCACCTGCTCAAGCGCGACTGGACTCGTTGGCGAATCTGTGGGCGTTACTAACTCGGGGGTTTCACTCCAAATGGGCTTTTTAAGCAGTCGATAGCCGACTTTGGGTATGGTTTCAATGTAATTCGGCGCTTTTTGGTCATCCTGAAAGGCCTTACGCAGCTCTTTAATCGCTTGGGTTAATACCTCAGGCGTCGGGCAGGTATTGGGCCACACCGCTTCCAATAGTTCGTCGCGTGCGATGGTTTCCGCCGGCCGCAGCGCGAGTTCCAAAAGTACGCTCATCGTTTTCGGGGTTAACCGCCGCGTTTCACCCGACTCGGTAATCAGTTTTAGCGCGCCGATATCAATTTGATACGCGCCCAGCCGTAACGACTGCGCCCGATGCGAGTGCAGCTCGACTAAGCCCGGGTTCTTGTTATGGCCGAATGAGCCGGCCGCCAGGATTGCTGGGTCGCTGCGGTCTGAAGAACTTTGGGCGGTTGTGGGCGATTCGGGCATCGGTGGTCCATAAATCTGAAATTTCGTCTTTGCGAGCGTAGCGAAGCAATCTCGTATTTCTGTCGGGGCGTATTGAGATTGCTTCACTGCGTTCGCAATGACGAGGATTATCGAAATGCGCCTTCGATATAAATCAATACCTTACAGCTTAATTTCACTGCGTTCGCAATGACAAAAAAGAGAACAATTCTGGGAATCAAAAGTTCAAATACATCCTGGCCGGAACAATAGTACGTCCGACGCGCTAATTAGCCTATCACGCCGCGTTTCAGCAAAATTTCATGTGGAATTCACCGCTTTATCAGGACGCAACAGCGCTTTCACGCCAAAGCTCGCCGAACTTAATAGCTCAGGCGGCACTCAATGGAATTCTCGGTGAAGGCACTACAAAGCGGGCTCAGTCAAAGAGTTTTGCTTGCTGCGGGCGTGCTGGTCGTGGCGTTGCGCAAGCCGGTAACGATTCGGCTGGGTGAACAGGAATGGGTGATTCCAAAATTCGCGGCGTATTTCATTGCCGATCAAATTTATGACGGCATTTTGGCACCCGCGCCATGCATGCAGGTGCAAAGTGACGGCCCCTGGCTAATCATTTCGGCATCGGAAACGAATTGGCGCGCGCTCAGTTCGGAATTCACACGCCTGGATGTTGTCGGTGCCCAGCCGGTTGCCGGGCTTTGGCCGAACGCCAAAGCGCTGGCGCGTTGGCTGTTGCAAAAAATCCGCGGCGCGCGACACCCCCAGAACACTGCGGAAATAGTGCCCACAGCGCTGGCTCCGACAAAGCTGGCGCCATCAGCGCTGCTGGAATTGGCGCAGGCGATGCAGGCTAGCCTCGCCAGTTTTCACCCTTGGGTTGCGCGCTGCCCCGGCCACTGGCCAATGCAAAAGTTGCAGGTATTTCGCCGGCTAATGCGGGTGCGGCAAATTATTGACTTGCGTTGCACCGATAGTTTGTCCATTGACCAGCTGGCGGCGATGGCAAATTACTCTCGCTCGCAGTTTATGAGCGTCTTTCGCGAGGTGTTCGGTGAAACTCCGCATAGCCAACAGCTGGAACGGCGCTTAAATTTCGCGCAAAGCATGCTGCGCCACCAGGGCTACTCGGTACAAGACACCACATTCGCCGCAGGTTTTGAAGATCGCTCCTCGTTTTCCAAGCTGTTTCGCCGGCGCTTCGGTGTCACCGCTGCACTGACTCGGCAGGGCGGGCACAAAGTAGTGCACTCTGGCTCTCGGCTCTTTTGACAGCGCCGCGATTAAATCTTCATACCTTGACGGCGCAGTTCTGCATAAGCGGCGTCACTTTGTGCGCGGACTTGTTGGGCTTGATTAGCTTGGTTTTGGGCAGCGAGTTGGTCGGCAAAGACTTTTCCGACTATTGCAATGCCATCTAGATGACCAAGTTCAACATTGATTGAAAATGCAGATGCCAAGCAATCATTGACTTCATCCAAATCGCCAAGTGGTGGTTTTGGGCGTGCTTTCAGGATTTGCGCAATTTTAAATTGCGCATGTGCCTTGCCTTCGAGGTCTTGCATTTGCTGAGCAATCTGCAGGCGTTCGCGCTGAAGTAACAATGCACCGTCGAGATCGCCGCGCGCTTGCAAAATTAATGCAATCTTGGCCTTGGTGACTGAGACTTCACGTGCGGCACCAAGCTTCTCGAAGACCGGCAGCGCTTCGTCGCGACGAATCCGCAACGCGCCGTCCAGATCGCCATGGGCCTGTAAAATATCTGCGATCTTGCCTTTTGTAATGACTGCATCTTGCAATGCGCCAAGCTTCTCGAAAATGGGCAATTCTTCCTCGCGCCTAGACCGTAACGCGCCTTCTAGATCGCCGCGCGCCAGCAAAATATCGGCAATTTTTCCCTTCGTAATGGCGACTTCAAGCACTGCGCCAAGTTTTTCGAAGACGGGTAATTGATCCTCGCGGCGAATTCGCAATGCGGCTTCCAGATCGCCGCGCGTCTGCAAAATATCTGCAATCTTGCCCTTCGTGACGGCGACACCTCGGACGTCACCAAGTTTTTCAAAGACCGGCAGCTGGTCCTCGCGCCGAATCCGCAATGCACCCTCTAGATCGCCTCGCGCCTGCAAAATATCGGCAATCTGGCCCTTGGTAATGGCAATTTCTCTAATTGCATTGGCCTGCTCAAAAATCGGCAATAATTCCTTTTGCCGCAGCGTTAGCGCCTCTTCCCATTCACCTATTAGCTCTAGGTGCTCCGCTAACTCATTGAGCCATTCAGCTTTCACAAGCTTTGCGCCGCCTGAATCCGCCATGCTAATGCGTTGGCGCAACTCGGCGATCCGCGCATGTCGCTGCAGCAAAGTCATCGCTGGATCAGTACCCCACTCCCATTCCCGTGCTGCAAATACTTTGTTCTCAACTTGCGTCAGTTCAGGGAACTCCAAAGTGTCACTGCGCCAATCAAAAAAATCCGGTGCGCCGTTCAATAGCAAATGCGCACTTCGATGCGATACCCAGAACACCACCGGCACGGTCAATACTTCGGGCCATTCGCTGCGTCGCTGATTCAATTTCGCGAGCACCGCACGCGCCTGCAAAGGATCCTGCAGCAACTCGTCTAAGCCTAAAAGCATCGTCGCTCCCACGACTTTGTCTGATGTTGAAAGTTTGATGCGCTCCAGTAAATCTACGTCGGCAGCCGATACCTGCACCGTAGCAAAAGACAGAGTATTGAGTGACCCAGATAGCGCTTGCACCGCCTGATCAATGGTGTTTTTGGCATTGCACAATGCCAAAAACACCGCAAACCGGTGCGCGCGACTTAGGCCACGCCGCAATGCCGCGAGTGATTCAGCATATTGCGCTAAGCGCTCAGGTGGCAGGCTTGAAACGTTCAAGGGTGCGTAAAACCGGATTGACTTCGTACCAAGGTTCGCCGTTCATATACTCAAAAATCCAAGCGCCAAACAAAGCGTCCAAATGCAGGGAATTTTTCGGCAAATCGCGCTGCGGTTCATTAAAGCCACGTAATACCGGCCACGCTTCATCTGGAATCATCCGCAGAAGGCTATTGCCATAATTTCGCACCGCTTGCTTAATATTTTCTAGCGTTAGCGGTAGCGCATCGGAGGCAGAACAGGCGGCTCGAATCAGGCTAATTAAATGGCGCGGGTGCCCACCACTCAACTCACAAAGGTACAGCTCGGTGCGTTCATCAAAAAGCTCGTGTGGCTCGATTCCTGCCACCTTGCAACGCTTGGCGATGACTTCGCGCATAGCACGCATGCCGACTGTTTCCGCTGAAATTGGATTATCAAATTCGTGCAATGCCACCATAGAAAGTAGCGGAAAATGTTGCCCAATCACTTGTTGGGTTTGACCAAATCGCGGCGAGTAGATGAGCGAAATGGGCACTGCGTAGACCGCCAGTGCGTCAATCTGCGCCAGTTGATCAATGCGGTCAACGAATAATCGTTCCTGCGGATTGGTTGATGGATCACTGGGCAGCGGCACGCGACTCAATCGGTCCAAGCCATCAATAATCAAAACCAGACCGGCGTGACTATTTTTACGCGCGAACACCCGCGCAGTTTTGAGCAAATCATTAATAGCATTTAACAGGGAAGACTGGTTTGCTTCGATCGCACGACGTAATGCCACACGCGCTGTTGGCTGATTGCGCAGCTCCAACCCCAATGTGACAAAACCTAGTTCCGCGTCAGCTGATTTCAGTGCTACTTCGGTACCGAGCAAAGCAACAATACCGTCCCAAACATTTTTCAGTAACGTGGTGCTCGCGTGTAAACCGGGCCAGGAACGTTTGCGTATTTCTTTTTGTACTTCCGCCGCGATAAAAACCAGCAAGTCCGGAAAGTCCAAATCATTGGTGTCCAGCGAATCCCCGACGTTCGCAAACACCACAAGGAAGGGCTGAGGCTGATCCGCGCGTAACGTTTCCACCAGTTGCGTCAGCGCGCTGGTTTTGCCCACACCAATATGGCCCGACAGCAGTCCAACATCGGCTTTGTCTGGGTCGGCGCGCCGCAATTCTCGAGCAATTCGTTGCACCACACCATAGTCGCCTCGCGCAGCATCCAAGTTGACCCAGCGTGGGTCGGTTGGGCCTACCGATTCCACAGGATCGCAGGCGCGATAGATACGCGTGATAGGAGGCAGTTCAACCATCGTGTGATCCACAAAAGCAACGAAGCAAACTATGGTAGCCGAGAACGGCCTGGATTGCGCTGCGCCTGTATCTAAGAGGCTGGCGCGTGCGTTGAAATGGAGGGTGCTTTGCTTACTTTGATTCGAAAAAGGATATGGAAAGAAGTTTGAGTAAATTCGTGCACTTGGTCGAAAGCCCCTTGTGACTATTGACAACTCAAACCCAGCGGCAGCGTCAGCCTAGTCAATGGCATCGATCCCGTGCCAAAACCCACGTCCGAGCTAAATTCCACACGCCCGGAATTGCAGCTGCTAAAAGTGAAAGTTAAGGTGCCCCAGCTAGGGCTGGAAACCGCAGCGGGGTTGAAATTCGGAATAAATTTGCCGCCTTGGGTACGCAAAGCGGTCAGCGTAGCGCGGTTGCCGCTGTAGCTGCCGACGCCGCCAAACCACGCTTGCTTGCCGTCCGGATCAAAAGTGAACCACCACGCCAGCATGCGTTGCTCGGGAAGTACTTCCAGAAAAAGCCCATGGCCACTTTGCGCTGGGTCGAACCAAGCGCCTGTCGCCGCGGCATTGATGGCAAAACTAGGAGTTGCCGGTGCGACGCTGCCGGCCACAATGTCGACGCGGTTGCCCGTGCTGCTGGAGATCAGAAAATCCAGCTTGCCATCGCCATTGACATCATTGATGCCGACCGCGTCAAAGCCAAAATTAGCACCGTTGACGGTGCCGTTTAGTACCGAAAGGACGGCGCCGGTCTTGCCGGAAAAGAGCTGCGCTCTGCCGCCGCGGTTCACTCCGGGTGGACTAAAGGCGCCGCCGCCAATAATTAAATCGGCAAAGCCGTCGCCATCGACATCCCCAGCGCCGCGACCGGTGCCAAAACCTTCGTTGTTGGCGCCGGTGAATTTATGCAGGCGTGCGCCATTCGCGCCGGAAAATACATAGGCCGCGCCGCGACCGCCTGCGGCTTGGTAGTCACCTATGTAGACATCGGACTTGCCGTCGGCATTGACATCGCCTGCGTCGGCGACGAAGAACTCGCCAAATGCCACGCTATCGGCATCGCCATTGAGCGTGAACATTAGGCTGGCATCGTGACTTGAAAAAACGAAGGCCTTTGCCGCTTGATTGGCTGCCACGACCAACTCCATTCGGCCATCGCCGTTCAAATCTTTTAATCCGGAAACGCCCGCGCCAAAGCCGGTGTTATCGGTGCTCGTCAACGTGCGAATCACCGCACCATTCGCGCCCGAGATCACATACGCCCGCCCCGCTGCTAAATTTGCCCCGACCAAGACATCGGCACGACCATCAGCGTTTTGATCGCCGATGCCGGCCACTGATTGGCCAAAATTTCCCCCTGGCGCGATGCCATTGACCAACAATAACTGTGCACCCGTGCGAGCGGAGTAGACCCGGACGCTGCCATTTGGCCCGGACGAAGGCGAGCCTGCGACCACATCGGCGGCACCATCGCCGTCGACATCACCGGCATCGGCGACGGAATGGCCAGCATCTATATTCGCCAGAGCAAAATCGCGCAGTTTGACGCCGGTACGCCCCGAGTACACAAAAACATGCCCATTGCTGGCGCCATCTTTTGCGCCCATGATCGCATCAGTAACACCGTCACCATCAACGTCACGCAAAGGCGAAATCCCCCAACCAAATCCGCAGCACTCGCGAAGGGTGTGTATAGACGTATTTTGTGCGTACGCAAACGAGCAACCAACAATAAAAATGAGAATTGTGGTGATTTTTCTGTAGATCATAATGGCTGGCCTTAAGTGATTTTTTGACACCTTGCACGCAAGCACCGACTAGGAATCGGTGCTTCACGTGATGCACAAATTTGCCTCCTGCTGCGTTGTTGCAGCGCTACGGGCAACTCAACCCCAGCGGCAACGTCAGCCGCGTCAAGGGCATCGATCCCGTACCAAAGCCCACGTCCGAGCTAAATTCCACCAGCCCGGAATTGCAGCTGCTAAAAGTGAAAGTTAAGGTGCCCCAGGTCGGGCTGGAAACATTCGCCGGGTTGAAATTTGGAATGAATCGGCCGCCTTGGGTACGCAGCGCGGTCAGCGTGGCGCGGTTGCCGCTGTAGGTTCCGACCCCGCCAAACCAAGCTTGCTTGCCGTCCGGGTCAAAGGTGAACCACCAGGCCAGGAAACGTTGCTCTGGCAGTACTTCAAAGAACAGCCCGTGGCCGCTTTGGGCCGGGTCGTACCAGGCGCCCGTCATCGCGGCAGTGATGTCAAAGCTAGGCGGCGCGGTAAGCTTTTCGACGAGAAAATTGATCGCACCGTCGTGTACAGAAGTTGCAAAGCCGCCGTGCCCGCCACCTGGCACAGCAACATAGCTTGGATTGGCACCGGCCGAGGTTAATGCGTCGCGCAGGCGCTCACTCTGGCGAATTGCAACCTGCGGATCAGCTGTGCCGTGCACGATGTAAATCGGTGGATCTAGCGCATCGACGAAACTCAACGGGCTGGCCGAGCGCGCCAACGCAATAAAGAACGGAAACGGCGCGTTCGCATTATTGGCGTTTGCCCGCAATACACCAACGCCTTGGCCTGCGGCAGTGAAGCCGAGCAACAGTGACCCCGGCGCACCGGTGCCGTCGTGATCGACGATGCTGCCGGGCGGGGTGGTGACATCGGTGGTCAGCTGCAGCAAATCGGTTGGGCCGTAATAGTCCACGGCTGCCAGAAGGCGCGAGGAAATTGCCGTGTTGCCGCCTACGCTGCCCTCCAAATCCGGGCTGTTTCCCGACGTCGCAGCCAGCGCGGCAAGGTGGCCGCCCGAGGACGAGCCCCAGGCGCCGATGCGTGCGGGGTCAATATTAAATTCTGCGGCATTGGCGCGCAGGTAGCGAATCGCGCCTTTGACATCGTGAATCTGCGCCGGAAACGTCACGCCGTTGGTGCCGTAAAGCCCGGCTTCGGTGGTTAGCCGGTAATCGATGGATGCAATCGCAATGCCACGCGCGCGCAGTGGCGCTACAAATGCTGGCAACGCGCGCGAGCCAGAAAGCCAACCGCCGTCATGCAGCCAAACAACCAACGGCCGTGGGCCGGTGCCCGTGCCGGCATTCGGCGCGTAATAGTCTAAAAGCAGATCGCGGCCCCCCAAATTGGCAAACGCAACGCCAGCTCGCGTCGGCGTGGTTTGCGCAAATGCGCTCAAGCTAATCAGGCTCAGTTGCGCAAATAGCGCGGTGGCTATCACTAATTTTGCGGATGTCATGTTCTTCTCCAATGCGGCGAATGGCTCGCCGGTTCGGCGATTTCGTACTTCATTAGAGCAAGCGTGTACGGCGCGGGCGTGGCGGAAAGTCCGAATTCGCGATGGTGTAGTAACCAAACGCTATCAAGTGCCAATTTTGGGCGCGCCCAAAGATGATCGTTTCGAAGTTAATCTGCCGCCGGCGAGCGCTTAATCGAGTCAAAC
>JAYVAQ010000283.1:0-2620 GCA_043750875.1 Rhodanobacteraceae bacterium | reverse complement strand
ACGCGACCATGGCATCGAGTTCGGTTTTACCCTTTAGGCTTTCGCCTGCACTGGCAATCTCGGCATCGGTATAGGCTTGGTCCAGCATTTTTAAAACCCGCATACTGGCCTGAATATCACTTACATCCACGCTGTTTGTTGCCAACCACGGGTAGCCCGGCATGTTCGACTCCGGCACCAAATCGCGAGGATTGATCAGATGCACGCGGTGCCATTCATCCGAATAGCGCCCGCCCACCCGCGCAACATCCGGGCCGGTGCGTTTCGAACCCCATTGGAAGGGCCGGTCATAAACCGACTCGCCCGCCAGTGAATAATGTCCGTAGCGCTGAGTTTCAAAACTCAATGTGCGAATCATCTGAGAATGGCAGTTGTAGCAGCCTTCGCGGACGTAAATATTACGCCCTGCCAATTCCAACGGCGGATAGGGTTTGATGCCAGGTGCCGCAGTAATGGTTTGCGCGCTAAACATGAGCGGCACAATTTCCACCAAACCGCCCACGGAGATAACCAGCGCAATCAAGATCGCCATCCAACCAATATTCTTTTCTAGTGCTTCATGGCTCATTGCGTTCCCCTTAAGCGGCCAAGACGGTTGTGGTTGCTGGCGCTGCATCACCATGGATTGGTGCTTTAACCAACACCAACCGCTCAGTACCCGTTCCTTCCCGAAACTGGGATTTCGCCAAACTGTAGGTGCGCAGCATATTGAGCACCATGATCACCATCCCCGCAATAATCAGTAATCCACCGCCCACGCGCAGAACATAGTAAGGAAACGTCGCTTTTAGCGCTTCCACAAAGGTGTAGGTTAGAGAGCCGTCGGCATTTGCTGCGCGCCACATTAGCCCTTGCATAATTCCCGCAACCCACATCGCCACGGTGTATAAAACCACGCCAATCGTGTGCACCCAAAAATGTACGTCGATCAATTTGATGGACTGCATTTGCTTAAGGCCGAGCAGGCGCGGATAAAGCGCATACACCGAGCCCAAGGTAATCATCGCAACCCAACCTAATGCCCCCGAGTGCACATGGCCAATGGTCCAATCGGTGTAGTGCGACAGCGCATTGACCGTTTTAATCGACATCATCGGGCCTTCGAAAGTGCTCATGCCATAAAATGAAAGACTGACAATAAGGAACTTGAGAATGGGATCGGTACGCAGTTTGTGCCAAGCGCCGGACAAGGTCATGATGCCGTTGATCATGCCGCCCCAAGAGGGCGCCAACAGGATCAGGCTAAATGCCATGCCCACCGATTGCACCCAATCGGGCAGCGCGGTGTAGTGCAAATGGTGTGGGCCGGCCCACATATAAATCGATATCAGCGCCCAGAAGTGCACGATCGACAAGCGATAGGAAAACATGGGGCGTTCGGCCTGCTTAGGCACGAAGTAATACATCATTCCTAAAAAGCCCGCTGTCAGGAAAAAGCCCACCGCGTTGTGCCCATACCACCACTGCACCATGGCATCCACCGCGCCCGAGTAAATCGGGATCGAGTGCGTCAAACTGGTCGGAATCGCCAGTGAATTGAAGATGTGCAACACCGCGACGGTAATAATGTAGGCCGCAAAAAACCAGTTCGCGACATAGATATGCTTGACCTGTCGTTTCGCGATCGTGCCGAAAAACACCACACCGTATGCGACCCAGACCACGGTAATGAGCAGATCAATCGGCCAAATCAACTCAGCGTATTCTTTGCCTTGGGTTAAACCCAACGGCAGCGTGATTGCGGCGGCGACAATGACGACTTGCCAGCCCCAAAAGGTAAATTCGGCTAGCCATTTGCCAAATAGCGGCGCGTGGCAGGTGCGTTGCACGATGTAGTAACTCGTTGCAAACAGGCCGGAGCCACCAAAAGCAAAGATCACCGCATTGGTATGCAATGGCCGCAGCCGCGAATAGGTCAGCCATGGAATATCGAAATTTAGCTGTGGCCAGGCTAGTTGGGCGGCAATAAATAGGCCGACCGTCATGCCGACGATGCCCCACACCACGGTCATTACCGTGAACTTTAATACCACGGAATCATTGTAATGCTTGACTTGCGTAGCCATATCCATATCCGAGGCGGCCCTTGATAGGCATTGAGTGTGTGGTGCGGCGCGCTGGGCGGTGTTGATCTAGGTCAATGTTGCCGCTGATCGAGGGCAGCTTGGGGATCTAAAACACCTCAACCGCAACACAGAATCGTGTTCGGCATGCTTACTGTGAAACGCAGACTTACAAGGCACAAGATGGCCTGAAAAATTGACACGACAACGCGTTTTCAACGCCTGACTTGTGCGCCGACCATTAAAGCAAATTCCGCGTAAATGCATTGAATCTCGTTTATTTATCGTTTTTGGTTGGAAAACGCGCCTCCTAAAGTCGTTTTTTCAGCAAACGAGAAAAAACGATTTGAATTTCTTAACCGACGGTGTCTAACTGAGTCACTAACGTAGGCTTGAACCCCTGAGCCCGCGCGATCCGATCCAATACTTTAAGGAATAAGGCAATGGGTGCATTCTGGTATTCAGTACGCCACGTTTTTTCATATCGCTTGAGGGCATGCCTATTACGCGTGACAACGAGTGATGGCGCGACGAAGCAGGCTGCTCGCCATTGCGCG
>JAYVAQ010000282.1:0-4546 GCA_043750875.1 Rhodanobacteraceae bacterium | reverse complement strand
CCAAATCTGCAATCTGAACGCCGGTCAGATTCATTTTCCAATTGCCGACGATCAGTTTATTTCGCATAGTCGATTCCTGGACGTGGCCGACTGCTACGGATCGCATGCTGGGTAGGTATCAGCGCCCACTACGATCCGAACGATTCTGGTCGTCGTCACTGCAGGTGCACCATTGTCACGCAAACGCGCTCTGTAGCAGGCAAAGCCTTCAGCGGGCACGCCGCCGCCTGCGTTGCGCAAATCAAAAATGATGTTGGCTGTAGTATTTGCTGGGGGCGCATTTGTGATCACGCTCGGCAAACCACCATCTAATATGTTTCCAGTGCCTGTTGGCGTTTGATTTAACATTGCTAACCAGTTCAGGGTTTGACCTTGCTCGTCCAAGCCACCGCCCGCAGACATGCCGCTCGCTAATAATAAGTCTTGCTTCAGTGAGGCATTGGTCGGCAGGTTGATCGTTACGACATTAAATACGGGCGCATCGTTGACTGAAGTGACTGTGTAAACGAAAGTTTGAGTAATGATTTCATCGCCGTCGGTGAGATTGACGCTAATCGTTGCGGAACCGAACTGATTTAATTTCGGTGTCAAAGCTAACGTTCGGCTATTGCCACTACCGCCGAAGACTATGCCAGTACTGTCAATCAGTGCGGTGTTGCTGGAACTTGAAGACAATACCAAGCTTGCAAGCGGCGTATCGGTATCATTCACAGTGAAATTGATCGGCGTGACCGACACATCTTCCAAAGAAGTTTGCGCGGCAATTGCGCTCATCGTTGGTGCCGCACTTGGCACTCTGATTCGCAACGTCTTCAACGCTGACAAATCATTGCCGCCACCCGTTGTGCCGCCATTGTCTTGAATACGGAACCTAATTTCTGCAACACCACTATTGCCGAGCAACCCAAATCCTAAAGATGCGCTAGTTGTTCCAAGCTGGAGATTGACGGCATTGTTGCCCGTGCCGAGCAGAATATTGGCGCTCTCGACTACCTGGAGGTCTGTGATCGCCAAAATAGTTTGGGAACTTTCAAATGGGCCAAAATCGACGAGTAAGGCAGCTGAACACAAGAAATTACCCTTAGTTCCCACTGGAAACGTCATTGTCGCCGGAATTGCGCCATTTTCAGGTGTGAACTGCATACCCAAGTTCGTAGGACAACCCGAAGGGAACGTGAAACTCGGCGCATCATTGATCGCAATTACTTGCAAACTAAAGCCGTTCGTGGTCGAAGTAATGCCATCACTGACAGTGATGTCGATGAGCGCAAAGCCAAAGGCGTTGGCGTTTGGAGTCAAACGAATGGTGCGGTTGTTGTGATCGGTGACACCGAGCAATATGCCCGATTGATTAATGAGCGGGTTCGCGCCACCGCGCACGACCGCCGTGACGATCAACGGCCCGGTGTTATCCGGGTCGTTAACTGTAAAGGGCAAGTCACCGGTGCTGGTGTCTTCATCAATAACTCGCGTCAATAACCCGCCAATTGTAGGTGCGACATTGGTGACAACCTGAATAGGGTTAGATGCAAACGCATTATTCACGCGATTCACTTCATTGTCGCTTGGCTGCGAGAACGCCGCTGCTTGAACGCGAAACACAGCGCCCGTAGTCGGCGCGGTCGCATTACTCAAGGTTCGTGAAACATTAAAATTTAGCGCTGTCCCCGATGGCAAAGTCGCGCCTGATTGAAAAATATAGCCAGTTCCACTTGATTGGCTGCAGCTTGCTGAACCTTCTGCATTACAAGTCCAATTGCCGTCCAATAGCCCAGGGGCCGAGCTACCACTGACGGGCTTAGTGAAAAAATCCCGCACCTGCACATTATTTGCGGTGCCTGCGCCAACGTTTTCGACGCGCATGGTGTAAACCACCGCCTCTCCAGCTCGCGCACTTGGCAGCGTATTAATTGTAGTGATTAACTCAGTTCCAGGTGAAAGCGACGTTTCAAAACCGTTGGCGAAAATAATGTCTTCACCTTTGGGCGCTTCCTTCGATGAAAACGTAGGTTGCACGGCAGGCAAGATGCCACCTGGGAATACGGAGCACTTTAAACTTGCTAGCGTGCTGACATTCAAAATCCGCTTAGTTGAATCCGCAGGATCCATGTTCAATCGAATGCCGCCGGTTTCACTGACCAAGGTTGCCAACCCGCGAAAGCCACGGCTATCGCCACCGTCGACATACATTTGGTTGGCGTCGACTAACCTAAGGCGTACAACAGAATCAGCTTGAATCGTATTAAAATCTGCACACAACACCGGATCGGCCACGCGTAACTGCATGACACGACGGTTCGGTTGACCGACTGAATCACCGGCAAAATACGCCATGGAAAGTTCGTTCGGGCCCGCGCCAGAGTTGGCTTGAAATGCCACGGTTGAAGAATTATTGATGCTTAGACGCACCGGGCGATTTTGCGCCTGCGCTGATACGGACAAGGCTATTGCAATACTAACTAGGCAGTTGCGCAGAAGGTGATTCGACTTGATGCTTGGGTTCATTTGAATTGGACTCATTTGAATTGGACTCATTTGAATTAGGCGCATTTGACAAAAGTACATTGTGCCTACTCAGAAAAACAGGTGAGCTAACTTGTTTGCGGTGTCGCTTGCGCGAAACTTAACTAACCGGCACGAGCCAACTTGGGTAAAGCCTACACTAGCGCAGGCCAGTTGTGAATACTTGCACAGCAAAAAACTAAGATTCAAACGCAAGTCACTGATTTCAATAACATCGCGGTTTGATGACGGAAAAGTATAGGTGCGGTAAGCTGCATGGGGTGTTAAGTCGGGGTTAGATCGCCCCAAATTTAAGGAGTATTGAGATGGTGGTTCAGACTATATTGAGAAGATTCGCACAGATGACGGGAGCGACTTACTGCCTAATGCTGATCATGGGCTCAGCGCAAGCGATTGATTTAAGGAGAGATTTGTCAGAAGTGCAATTCAAAGCAGCTGGGCTTTCAAAGCTGGAAAGCGCTGAACTTGATGAGCTACAGCGACTAATAGATGCAAAGCCGGAACAATCTCCACGTGCAATAGAGCCTGTCGCTTCAAAGCCAGCATTGGCAGCAACCGAAAGTTCGCCAGACTGGCGCCCTGCCCCCGCAGAGTCAGAGCGAAAAATTATAGATACCGAAGTCACTGAAGAGTTTAAGGGGCTTTTTGGAAATACCAGAATTAAGCTAGCAAACGGCCAAGTCTGGCAGCAAACGGATCGGGCCGTTTTTGACCGCAAACTGCGCGACAAAAGAGTGCGGATAAAGCCAGCAATGTTAGGAAGTTGGCGGCTTCAATTTGAGGACAATAATCTTACGTTTTCAGTCAAGCGGGTGGAGTAAAACCTTGTCGCGCTGGCGCTTGGAAGGGCAAACTGCTTTGATCACCGGCGCGAGCAAAGGCATCGGACGGGCCTGCGCCATGGAATTTGCGGCTTTGGGCGCCCATTTAGTACTCGTCGGGCGCGACGAGGATGCGCTTGATGTCGTTGCAATCGAAATCGCGGAGCGAAATGATCAAATTCGCATTGATACGATTAGCGCCGACGTAAGTGATGGCGAAGGCCGTTCTGCGGTGTTTGATCGCTTGAGCGACCTAAATTGCGAGTTGCATATTTTGGTCAACAACGTGGGTAACAATATTCGGCGCGCCGCGTTGGAATATTCTGATCAAGAACTGAGCTTTATATTTCATACAAACGTCGCCAGCGCGTTTGAAATGAGCCGCATGAGTTACGCGCTGCTGAAGCAACACGGCAGCGCCAGCATTATCAATATCGCTTCAGTATCTGGCCTGGCCCACGTGCGCACAGGCGCGGCCTATGGCATGAGCAAGGCGGCAATCGTGCAAATGACGAAAAATTTGGCGTGCGAATGGGCCCCCGATGGCATTCGCGTGAATTGCGTCGCCCCTTGGTACATCCGAACGCAACGCTCGGAAGTCGCTTTGACTGATTCGGAATATCTGGAAGAAGTACTTGCTAGGACACCGATGGGACGTATCGGCGAGCCAGAAGAAGTGGCCGCCGCAGTCGCATTTTTAGCACTGCCTTGCGCAAGCTACATTACGGGCGAATGCATTGCTGTTGACGGCGGTTTTTCGCGTTTCGGCTTTTAATTTTCTATCGCGCAGTTTCAACCATGGCCGACCAGTTCGCGAGTTCGTCCACACGAGGTGGTTGTGCAGTAATGCTGCGGCTGATCTGATCGGGCGCAACACCGATCGCTATGGTCAAGCGAAACGTCGGCAATTCGCTAGCGCTTAAACACGGTAGCTGTGGTGCGTTGGGCAACTCGTCTTGCAGCTCAACGATTTCCGCGTTTTCGCCCAAACTCAACGCAAGTCGCATGCCATCCGGCAAGTCAAAACGTGCAAAAACCTCCCTACCCTTAAACGCCTGCCATGGCGCATCCGGTGCGTTATTGGCCGGTAGAATTAGCACTTCGTAACTGTTATTCGCGACGGCGAAGCCTAATTCACGGCCGTCAAGTTCGGCGTTTTCACACATTAAATCAAGCACTTGCTTGATGCGCTCGGCTTGTTG
>JAYVAQ010000281.1:0-8397 GCA_043750875.1 Rhodanobacteraceae bacterium | reverse complement strand
GGTAAACAAAAATCCGTCCCGGGGCGTTGCCCCGGGCTGGTATGAGGCGCGCCGTTGGCGCAGGAAATTCACATCTACCGACTCATTCCAATTCTATTTCAACAGAGCATTATTTTTTCGGCGATAAGTTGCAATTTGTATGTTGGCCCCAGCGGGGCTCAAGGTGACAACCCAGGGCAACGCCCTGGGTCCTCACGTATAAAATTAGCAAGCCATGAAAGGGCGAAATTATTTCCAAATCATTGATTTATAACGAATTTGTGCAAAGCGTTTCGCCCTTTCAGGGCTCTAGTTTTCGATCAATTCATACCCAGGGCGTTGCCCTGGGCTATCAAATTTTGCCCCGTTGGGGCACGACCAACGACTGCTTTGCTTCGATCAAATGTCGAGGACTTAAACGCCAAAATAATAGTCTGTTTGAAATGGAATTAGACTCACCTAATCAACACGTCATCAATCAGAAATTCAAACTCACCCTCCGGCGTACCCGCACTAAAGGCCAAGCCTGTGACTTGCGTCAAATCCAGCCCCTCAAAGCCGGTCAGCGGCAGCTTAATTTCTTGCCACACCTCGCCTGCAGTAAAGCTCATGCTCGGTGGAATGCCGCCCTGCTGCGCTGTGGAGAAAGCCATCACGCTGTAGCTTCGGCCATCGCCTTTGGCCCAGAACACCAGCTCCTTGGCCGCTGAATAATTGATCGATTGCTCAGCACTGGCACCGGGAGTGAAAAACACGCCCGCCCACGGAAACGCAAAGCCCGCCTTTATGACGCCGCTCACTGCCATAGCGCCGCTGCTGCCCTGCGCGCCCTGCCCTTTGCGCGCCATTTGCGCGATTGAGGTGCCGCCCATAAGCGTGTCGGTGCTAACTCGCCAGCCTTGACCGTAATGGCTACTGATTTCGCCTTGCTCAAAATCGCTAATCAAAGGCTGGGGTGGCAAACCTGCAGGCTGCTGCTCTTGCACGGCTATTTCGCTGCGTGGCAATCGATAACCGTTTTTCCAGATCTGCGCGATCGCGCGCGTTGCCATTATATTTTTTGTAGGATCCCCCTCGACCATAAATAAATCGGCGCGCATACCGACCGCGATGCGGCCGCGATCTTGCAGGCCGAATATTTTCGCAGGTAGAGCGGTTGCAGCGTTGAGCGCAGCGCTTGGGCTAAAACCCGCGCGCACAAAAAGTGCAAGCTCGCCATGCATGCTGGCGCCGTGGGTAGTGCTAGGGTTGCCAGCGTCGGTGCCGACCAGCAGCACCACACCGGCGTCATGCAAAAGTTTGACGCTTACCAGCGCGCGCTCCAGCACCTTGGGGTTTTGCCATTGCGGCGGAAACTTGGCGTTCAACGCGTTGCGCTGCAATGTTGTTAGGAAATTGCGCAGTTGCGGATCAGCAGCCAATTCTTTGCCCGTGTCAGCACCCGCCAAACTGGCAGTGACCGACAAAGTGGGAACGATAAATACGCCCGGCCTTTTCGCCAGTGTGATCAATTCCTGATCCGCAATCTGATCAATAAAACTGTGCATCAAGCCATCGGCACCTTGATTTAGCATTGTTTTTGCTTGGCCCATGGCGGCGATGTGAATTAGCGCCTGTTTATTTCGCTGATGCGCCGAATTTATTAACGCTTGAGTGACTTCAGGCGTAAGTGATTTGATCTTGGTATTTTGCCCATACGCGCTGCCATCATCAAACACGATCTTGATGAAATCCGAGCCCTCTGCCACGCGCGCTTGCACGAAGGCATCGGCATCGCCAGCGGTGCTCAGCGTAGGAATTTTAATGCCGTATTCGGTGCCGTGGCCCTCGGGCGCAGTCGCCAATGTGCCGGCTGACCACAGATCGCTTTGTTCTGTGCGCGCCAAGCTTGTGCGCTGGGCTTTTGCCGCGCTAAGTAGATGCCAGTCGCTAAACATATCCATTTCAGTGCTAACGCCAAAACGCAATGCGTCTTTTTGTGCATCGCCATAGGTATGAGTGTGCGAATCAATCAAACCCGGCAATAAGGTTTTGCCAGCGCCATCGTAGCTTGGCGTATTTTCTGGAATATTGAGCGCCGGACCGATTGCGGCAATTTTTCCATCGCTAACTAGCACCGAGGTATTTTCGATCGTTTGCTCACCATCGAAAACTCGGACATTTTTTATGGCGAAGGAATTACTGGCCTGCTGAACTACTGATTTTTGCTTCGCAGTTTCAGTTTGCGGCGCAGAACTCAGCAAAATAGCGGCACTGCTTGCCGCCAACAAAATTGCAAAAGCCAAGGCAATTTGCCAATTGTTTGAATTTCTCATAGCAATGATCCTATTTAACCTGCATGCGCGACCAAAAGCTGGTCGCAAGCCACAGCATGGCGGAGGTAAAAACCAGCAAATAACTCAGGTGTAGCCACAGTGGTAGACCCAGATCCTTGTTAATAACCTTGAGCGCAATTTGTGCAGCATGATAAGAAGGCCATATCGGCGCTAGCGTGCCCAGAAATTTTGGCAAGATATTAATCGGCAGCCATAAGCCGGATAAAAACGCCATGGGTAGGTAAATAAAATTCACCACCGCAGGTGCGGCTTGCCCATTTACCAAAATGCCGATGACTAAACCTAAGGCACAAAACGGCAATGCACTGAATAAGCTGACAATCATTAACTGCAGCCATTGCAGCAAACTTAAATCCACACCGCCAAGGCTTGCCGCCAGTAGCGCTAGCTCAATAAAAATAATCAGCGAAAAAATCATCGCCATCACCATTTTTGAAATGAAATAAGCGCCCGGTAGCGACGGCACAGCCCGGCGCCATTTCAACCAACCACGATCTTTTTCCAATGCCACGCTGACGCCAAAGCCAAACAGCCCCGGCCCCATGACGCCAAATATGCAATACGTTGCCAGTAAATAAGCGCTCATATCACTTTTGCCACGGCCCATTAATACGCCGAATAGCAGGTAAAACATCGCCGGAAATACCAGAGCGGGCAAGGCAAACATCGGCATGCGCAACATACGAATAAACTCGAAACGGGCCTCGGTTAAATAAATTTTGTACGCGCTATATTTGCTAAGCGATGTGGTGCTATTCACGATGTTTGCCCCTCGGTCAAGTTAATGTTGTCTGATTCGCCTTTTGTCAATTCAATAAACGCTTCCGCTAAACCGGCGCGCTTAATTTCCAGCTGCTGGAGCGCGGCATCGTCTTGCAATAACCGTCGCGTAACCGCTTCCGCGTGCAGCGTCTGAATCGTCAGGTATTCACCTTCTTGCACTACGCTGTCGATTTCTGGCCATTGCCTTAAATCCGCGATCTTTAAGCTAGTCACACAACGAATGCGGCGCAGCGCCACGCGTGCACGGATCGCCTCAACGCTGCCCTCGGCAATCACCGCGCCCTGCGCGATTACCATCACGCGATCAGCCAAGGCTTCCGCCTCTTCTAGATAGTGCGTGGTCAAAACCACGGCACAGCCCTGCGCCACTAAAGTGCGCAAGCTGCGCCAAAGGGCTTCACGCGCGTCGATATCCAGCCCAACAGTTGGCTCGTCCAAAAATAGAATTTCCACCTTGGCGCAAATGGCCAGCGCGAACTGCACGCGCCGCTGTTGCCCGCCCGATAATTTGCCGTAGCTGCGTTGCAATAAGTCGGCGATGCCCGCCATCGCACACAGCTCGTTCAATTCACGCGGATGCGGGTAATAGCTTTGTGTCAAGGCAATTAATTCTGACACGCGCAGCGTTTCTGGCAGATCCGCACTTTGCAACATCACGCCAATTCGTTGACGTGCGCTCAGTTCGTGTGCGCTCTGGCCGAACAAGCTGACTTGGCCGGAATCGGCTTCAATCAGGTTGAGTAACAACGACACTGCTGTGGTTTTGCCGGCGCCGTTGGGCCCGAGCAAAGCCAAAACCTGCCCGGCATTGACGGTCAAATTCAGGCCTTTGAGTGCCACCAGCTTGCCGTAGCGCTTGGCCACGTTTTCGAGCTTGGCTAAAACTGTTTGCGTATTTTCTACATTGCCCATGAGTGTTGCCTCCATGTACATAGTCTGCCGTGCGGCTTTAATGGCGATTAGTGGGTTGTGTCAGCAATGGCGGATGACATTTGTCAGCGTGGTGCTGTCGGTGCGAAATTATTTGATGCGGTTCTTCGATGATGTTTTTCGCCGCAAACGCTTGCACGCCAAAATTCCTCGTCCCCTTCCGTCACCCCGGCGAACGCCGGGGTCCATGAATGGGCATTGCTACAAACGTGAATTCAACGATGCAAAAATCTCTAAGTCACAACTCCATAGCGATCATGGGCCCCGGCGTGCGCCGGGGTGACGTGAGGTGCTTTAAAAGTGTTGGGTGGAATCAGCAGTTTTAAAACATGCGGCATTTCCCGTTTTTTGTTGATGCACACCAAGCGGGCTAGACTCCGGCACGAACTTTTTTATAGGCGACACCAATTTGCAAACACATAACTTAATCACGCGCGACGCCGCCCGCGTCTGGCACCCCTGCACGCAACAATCTGACCACGAGTGGTTGCCGATGCTGCCCATTGCCAGTGCGCAAGGGGCGTATTTGTATGATCTAGATGGCAAACCGTATTTAGACGCGATTAGTTCGTGGTGGACTTGCTTGATTGGGCATCGCCACCCGCGCATCGTGGCAGCCTTAAAAGAGCAACTGGACACTCTAGATCACGTGATCTTTGGCGGTTGCACGCATGAGCCTGCGGTCGCACTGGCAGAAAAGCTCTGCGCGCTAACCGGGATGGATCGCGTGTTCTACGCCGATGTCGGCTCGGCCGCAGTGGAAGTGGCGCTCAAAATGAGCTTTCACTATTGGCAAAATGTGGGTCAAGCCAAAAAAGTGCGCTTTGTCTGTCTGTCGGGCAGCTATCACGGTGAAACCCTAGGTGCGCTCTCGGTTACAGACGTTGCGCTATATCGCAAAACCTATGGGCCGATCTTGTTAGAGCCGATCATTGCTCCGGCACCGGACGCTTATCACGCGCCTGCGGGCATGTCGGCACATGATTTCGCAATCACCCAAGCCGAGAAACTGGAGCAGCTTTTGGCGGCGCGCAGCGCTGAAATTTGCGCGCTGATATTAGAGCCGCTGGTGCAATGCGCGGGCGGGATGCGCATGTATCACCCGGTCTATTTGGAACGCGCGCGTGCCGCGTGCAGCAAGTATGGCGTGCATTTAATTTGCGATGAGATCGCCGTGGGCTTTGGCCGCACCGGTACGATGTTTGCTATCAATCAAGCCGAGATCCGTGCGGATTTTCTGCTGTTGGGCAAAGGCCTGACGGGTGGCGTGCTGCCACTTGCGGCGGTATTGACCACGGATGTGGTTTATCAAGCTTTCTATGCCAGTTATGCCAGCCAGCGGGCGTTTTTGCACTCGCACAGTTTTACTGGCAACCCACTCGTTTGCCGCGCCGCGTTAGCGACGTTGGAAGCGCTAGAGGCCGAGGACACGCTAAAGCAAAATCAGGCGCTGCAATTGGCAATGGCAACAGCACTCGCGCCGCTTTCTGAGCACCCAAATGTTGCCGAAGTGCGGCAAACCGGCATGATTATCGCGGTCGAGTTAGTTGCCGATAAGGCCAGCCGCACGGCTTTTGATTGGCGCGAACGCCGCGGTTTACGGGTTTATCAGCATGGTTTGACGCGCGGCGCACTGCTGCGCCCGCTCGGTAATGTCGTGTATTTAATGCCGCCTTACTGTATTACTACTGAAGAAATTCAGCACTTGGCAAACGTGATCACGGAAGGGATTGCCATTGCCGTCGCCTGAGTCTGCGCTAAGCGAAGGGGGCAAAAGCCCGTTGCGATTACCGCTGCCGCAGCTGGTAGTCGATGCTGCGGGGGTGGCGCAATCGCAACTTTTTGGTGATGTCTATGCCAGCCGAGCTGGCGCAACTGCGCAAGCACACGACGTTTATTTAGCGGGCGTGGGTTTGCCCACTCGATGGCAGCAGCAAGCTCTGCACACGATTCTGGAATTGGGTTTTGGCTTGGGCGGCAATTTTCTAGCGACGCTCAACGCTTGGCGCAGTGATCCAAACGCTGCTAAACAGCTGGATTACGTCGCGATTGAAGGCTTTCCAATTCCCGCCGCCGACTTCGCTAAATTAAATCCGAATCGGCATCCGATGATTGCCGAATTGGCAAGCCGGTGGCCGGAGTCTGGAGATGACTCGGGGCCTGAGCCCGGCTTCCACTGCATTGAGTTTGAGCACGGCCGGGTCAGACTAATCCTGGTATTTTGGGACGTGCTTAAAGCTTTGGTCGAGCTCAATATCCACGCCGATAGCGTCTATTTGGACGGCTTTTCCCCGGCTAAAAACCCGGAAATGTGGAGCAAAGCGGTGCTAACTGGTGTGCGCCGATTGCTGAAACCCGGTGCGAGGCTGGCCAGCTACAGTGTCGCGGGAGCTTTACGTGCAGATTTGGCCGAACTTGGCTTTAGCGTCGCGCGCAAGCCGGGATTTGCTGAGAAAAAGCAGCGCTTGGAAGCGGAGTTGCTGGTCGCCCCCACAATAATGAAGGTGGAGCGACCACAGTCAATCGCGATTATCGGCGCGGGCATTGTCGGTATGGCGCTAGCGGACAAGCTTTGCCATGCCGGATTCGACATCACCCTATTCGAGCGCGGTGATGCGCCAGGCGCAGGTGCCAGTGGCGTACCGGCGGCATTGGTGCATCCACCGTCGGGTGCAGCGGACAGTTTCGAGTTTGGTATTCAAAGCCACGCACATCGCTACGCCAAACGACGCATCGCCGCGCTAACTGCAGCGGGTTTTGACGCCGGTTTTGCGCCTCTAAAAATATTTGAGCAGCGCAAGAACGGCCGAACATTAAATCATCCAGCCGGCGGCTGGCTGCGGCCAGCAAACTTACTCAATGCGCTTGAAACAACCGCATTGAGTACCGGCAAATTAAAGCTGCTGCGCAATACCTGCGTGCAAAGCTTAATCCCAAACGGCATGGGTGCAACGCTGCAATTTGACGGTCAAAGTCAGCATTTCGAGGCCGTCATTGTCTGCAACGGCATCGCCGCCACTGAATTACTACCAACATTGGCGCTGCGCCCGGTTACCGGTCAAGTCGAGTTAGTACGCAGCGACGCGCTCCCCAATATCAACCAAGCTTACTGTGGGCAAAGCAATATTATTCCGTTGTCGCAAGATCTGTGGTGTGTAGGCAATAGCTACGAACGCGGCGTAATAGCCGAGCAGCCTAAAGCCGCGATCCGTACTCAGCTTTTGCAAGGTGCGGGTGTGGTCTTGCATGACCCAGACTTCGTGCGCTTCAACGCCAGCTGCACTTCTTGGGTGGGCACCCGCGTCGAATCGAACCTACGCTTGCCCTTAATTGGCGCGCTTTATCCTGGGGTTTGGCTCAATACTGCGCACTCAAGCAAAGGTTTTATTACCGCTTTTTTCGCGGCGGAAATCATTGCTGCCGCAATTGCCGGACGCGCGCAGGCAATTCCGGCGCGCTTAATTTGGGCGGTGGCTTTGGCGGGGCGGGCGGAGAAGGTTTGAGCGAGTCAAATTCACCTAATTAGAGTTTGAGTCGGCAATGCTGCGCGTATGCTTGGCGAGAATGTGTCGCCTGAACGGCGCGACTTTTTACTCGACACCCGGTTCAATTTATGTCCTTTCGTCAAAGCTTGCGATTTTGGAGCAACCTGCCTTGGGTATTACCGCAAGCGCTGCACGTGCGCAAAACCGCACCCCGATTTGCTGGCGCGGGTGGTGTGGAGTTTGGTATTGCGTTGGCGGACGGATCGCAGGCAAGTGGTGCGGCATTGAACACTATTCACGCAGACAGACGGCTGCTGGTATTTGGTGATTCCATCGTCGCCGGTGTCGGTGCTAGCGAACACGTGCTGGGCTTAAGCGGGCAATGCGCGAGTGCGATGGCGCAGGCGTTAGCGCAAAACTTAGCTTGGCACGCGGTTGGCAAAATCGGCATCGAATCTACGCAGTTAGAAGCGCAGCTGTGGCCAAAAGTACCTGCTGATCAAAGCTGGGATTGGGTGCTGATTTCAATTGGCGTGAATGACGTCACCGCACTGACGCGCCGCGTGCGCTTTTACAAGGCCTTGACTAAGGTGCTGGCGTTAATTCGCGCGCGGGCACCGCATGCGGTTGTGCTTTTTTGTGGCTTGCCGCCGGTGCATGGATTTCCGTTGCTTCCCAAACCGCTGCGAACCGTATTTGCCATGCGTGCGCGCATGCTCGACCAGCTGCTACAAAAACTCGTGCGCGAACATGCACAGGTACTTTTTTTGCCGGTCAAATTTGAGACCCGCCCGGAGGCATTTGCTGCCGATGGCTTTCACCCGTCTGAAGCCAGCTACGCGCGCTTTGGTAAAGCGGCTGCGGATGCCTTTTTAGCGCATGAT
>JAYVAQ010000280.1:0-18325 GCA_043750875.1 Rhodanobacteraceae bacterium | reverse complement strand
GGCACGAGCAAAAAATGGAAAGACGTGCAAGCCGATAACTGGCCAGGTAGCTAATTTTTTCGCACCTCATCCAATCGCCCCACCAAATCCTCAGCCCGCAAATGCGTGTATCGCTTCAACATTTGCATGCTCTTATGTCCACTGATGGCGGCGACTTCTTGATCGCCTAAGCCCTTCTCGACTAGGCGCGAAACTGCTTCGTGGCGTAGGTCATGAAAGCGCAAATCATCAAGCCCAAGGCTCTGCTTGAGGTTGATCCAAATCTTGTTGAAGTTGTACGGCCGGCGTTGACCATCTGCGCCAGGGTCGCCAAAAAACACTAGGTCGCAATCTTTAGGGCGCATGGGGTTTGCCACCGCCTGTTGAAACAACACTTGCGCTTCGCGAGTCATCGGCACAGTGCGTGCAGAGTCGTTTTTAGTGTCTACCAAGCGCACTAGGCGGCGTTCGGTGTCGACCTGGCGCAAACGTAACCCGGTGATTTCGCTGGAGCGCATGCCGGTTTCTAGGGCGATTTGAACAATCCAGCCCAGCATCGGATTCGAGTGCTTGATGCTCTGCGCCACCAACTTGCTGAGCTCATCAGTTTTTAAGCGGCGGTCGCGCGCGTTAGAGCGTGGTTTGCTGACCAGCGAGACTGGGTTTCGGATCAAACCTAAACCCCATTCGCGCATGGCCACGTTGTAGAGATTCGAGAGCAATGCCAGCTTTAGCCGCACGGTGTCACCACTTAGACCGCGCGCAGTAAGCCCGTCGCGATACTTGGCCAAGACTTCTGTGGTGAGCGCTGCCAGTGAGTAACGGCCGAGTTCTTCCTTCGCTTGGCGGATGAAACCGCGCTCGCCTTTTTGTGTGGATGGCTTTTTGTTGATCGTGACGGACGCTTCATAGCGTTCGAGCGCCTGTTCGATAGATAGCTTGGTGGAGCCTGCGCGGTCTACGTAGACGCCTTTTTCCATGTCAACTTCGACTTGACGCGCCCACTGCTCAGCCGTCCGCTTGGTATCGAAGCTTTTAGCCTGGGTCGGCCAGCCTGTTTTGCGAATCACGGCCTTCCAGCCGCGCGCGGTTTTTACGAATGTTGCCAAGGTGCTGTACTCCGAGCTGTACCAAAATTGTACCTCGGAGTAACTGATATTATCCAGTTTACGCGTAAACCCTTGATTTTATTGGTGCCGACACACGGATTCGAACCGCGGACCTCCTGATTACAAATCAGATGCTCTACCAACTGAGCTATGCCGGCAAAAGTCGTGGCCTGCAGGAACTGCTCGGCGAACGCTTTGTTTAAACGAGGCGGAAGAATACCCGCCAGAGCAGACTTGGCACAAGCACGGGAGTGGCGGCAGTTTGGAGAACCATTCATAAACCGGCGCACGACGGCAATCGTGAATAAGCGTAGTTAAAATGCTGCACTGCAGCGTAATTTGATCAAATCGATCATTAACCGGCCTATACTCGCGCGATTTATTTTATTCAAAGGTTTTGTGATGCCTGCAATCGCGTCTCCGGGCAAAACCCGTGGCTTCATTATTCCTATCGGCGGTGCTGAAGATCGCACCGGAAGCCGCGAAATTTTGAAGCGTTTTGTCGGGCTCTGTGGGCCTAAGCCTTCGATCGCAATCATTCCTACAGCGTCGCGCCTGGAAGACACCGGGCGCAACTATCAGGATTTATTCCGCGATTTGAACTGTGCCAACGCGGAAGTATTGAACTTTACGAACCGCGATCATTGTGATGATACAAATTCGCTGAACTATTTAAGCCAATGCGATGGCGTATTCATTACTGGTGGCAACCAGCTGCGCTTGTCCACCACCATTGGTGGCACGCCAGTTGCTAAATTGCTGCGCCGACGCAACGCTGATGGCATGACCGTAGGCGGTACCTCCGCCGGTGCCGCAATTATTCCGGAACACATGATCGCCAGTGGCGATGAAGGCCCGACGCCACGTGCGCGCATGGTGCAACTGGCGCCCGGGCTTGGGCTGTCGAACAAAATTATGGTGGATCAACATTTTCGCCAGCGTGACCGCATGGGACGTTTATTGACCGCGATTGCACTGAATCCATTTGCGATGGGTTTGGGTATTGATGAAGACACTGCAGCGTTTATTGGCCCGGACAATATTGTCGAAGTCGTGGGCTCGGGCACGGTGACCTTTATCGACCCGTTTGAGATCGATCAATGCTCGGTCGCCGAAGCGGATGCGAATGAGCCGATCCAGCTGACCAATTTGCGTTTGAGCGTGCTCAAGCACGGCGGGCGCTTCAATCTGGACACGCGCAGGGCGCTTTAGTTATGCAAGTTAATGAAAAATCTAGCTTTTTAGTGCGCCCAATCGAAGCGCGCGATGACGCGGCGGTGCGCCACATTATCGAAACGGTGATGCCACAATTTGGTGCCGGTGGCGCTGGCTTTGCCATCCATGACGCCGAAGTCAAAGCGATGTTTAACGCCTATCAAATTCCGCGCGCGCGATATTTTGTGGTTGAGCGCGATGGCGTTGTCGCGGGTGGGGGCGGCATTGCGGCACTTGCTGGAACCGGCGAGGCCAGCGAAGTGTGCGAGTTGCGCAAAATGTATTTTTTGCCGGAATTGCGCGGTTTAGGCGCCGGAAGCGCGTTGATGCAAAGTTGCTTGAACGCAGCCCGCGAATTTAACTTTCGCGAAGTCTATTTGGAAACATTGACCGGCATGGATGCAGCGGTCAAGTTATATGAGCGCACCGGTTTTCAGCGTTTAAGCGCGCCGGTGGGGGCGACCGGACATTTTGGCTGTAACAGGTTTTATTCGCTGGCTTTGTAGTCGCCGATAAATGACTCGATGCCTGGAGGCGTGACGGAATTTGTACCCTTGTTCCAGGTTGCTTTTTCGGTCACGAGATACCAAGATTTACCCGCACCCGGCCAGGGCAATATAAAATTCACCGCACCCGACCAGCCTATACCAGAACCTTTGGTCCAGGTGCTGACATACGGCCAGTTCGATCGCTCCGCGACGCGCATTTGGGGGGAATTACCGTTCAATCCTTAAAGCGCACCGCAGTCTCAAATTTGACGCGGGTGTAAACAACATTAGTGGTGGATCTTGCGATGTTTGGGTCTGACAGTAGATAGGTTCCGACCCACTCATCGTAGGTTTTTAAATCGGCAAAGTGCCCAACAATGATGAAGTCTACGTCGCCCGAAACGGTATAGCACTGCGAAATCTCAGTGGCCAGTTTGATTTTGGCTTTGAACGTTTGATAGGTCGCATGGCTTTCTTTTTCAAAGCGAATCGAAACGATCACGGTGATGGCAAATTTTGCTGGATCGACAATCGCAACATCACGTGTGATGACGCCGTTTTGTCGAAGCAACCGCGCACGTCGGCGCACAGCAGTTGCGGACAAGCCTAGCTCAGCGGCCAGATCATCATAGGTCCGAAGATTGTTTTCTTGTAAAAGCGTCAACAAACGGCAATCAAAGCGGTCTAAGTCCATTCTCAGCGGATTCCGTTGTTTAGGTGGCAAATTTTAGCGCAAAGCGCTATCAAAAGCGCAAAAAGCGCGCCTATTAACGCGCTGTGGCGCTATCGTGGACGCTATGACGAAACAAATTATCCCAGTGAGTTTTATCGTCGCGATTGCCCTTAGTACGGCAAACTGCGGCATAACTGAACTGCATGCCAGCTCAAAAGGCACGAGCACTCAGGTGGCCATTCCTGGCCTCAGCAAACAGGTCGTACCCGCTTATCAAAACGATACGAAAACTGCGGCCTGGTTCGAGCAAGGCGGAGTGCGCTTTTACAGCGAATGGAAAGCTGGCAAAGGTGATGGTGTCTGGATATATTTTCACGAAAATGGCGAGATCAGCGAACGCGCCCAGGTTCTGGACGATATCTGGCACGGTGTTGCTGAGGGTTGGTACGCCAATGGCAACAAAGCATTTGAAAGCACCTTCGTCCATGGCAAACGAGTCGTGCACCAAAAATTTGAAAACCAGCCCAAGGCTACCCCGTGAATCTTTCCACCACCTTGGTTTGGCTGTACGCCAGCATTGCACCTACAAACGGCCTAGATCCAAATGCCATCACGCCAGAGCGGTTTGCGCCTATGGCAATCGGGCAAGATAACCGCATCACGCTGACACCTGCGTTTTCACCAGATGGTTCAACGATTTACTTTGCGCAGTCAGAATGCAGCCCTATTTGGAAATGTCCGCAGCGATTAAAACGCGCAACCCTTAGCAAACAGGGTTGGTCCAAACCGCAAAAAATTGCGCTCGGTGCCGAAGGTCGCGTTGACTGGCCCAGCGTATCGCCAGATGGTTCCACCCTGCTATTTTCCTGGGCAACCAAGCGCCGCCATCGCGGTCTTGACGTTTATGAGGACTTTGATTTGTATCAGCTTGACCTAAAGGCCAAGAACGCGGTGCCAACCGCGATAGACAGCAACGATATCAACAGGATCCGCGCAGGTGCAATTACCAAACTTCGTTATGTTCATAATGAAACAGCACCGACATTGACGCGCTCAGGCGATTTGTATTTTTGGACTGAGCGGCTCGATGGGATCGGCGAGCGGGATGTTTATATCGCCCCAAGCGATGGCAAAGGCGGCTTTCTGGCAGCCCGCCCGCTACCTGCTCCGATTAATTCCACTGGACGCGACGACGGTGCTTGGGTCAATTACGACGGCACGATCATGCTGTTAACTTATCCGGATCGCGGGGGAAGCGGCGGGTCTGATCTTTTTATTGCGCGAAAAGACAGCGGCGTGTGGTCAACGCCAATCAATTTAGGCGCGAACATTAATTCCGTGGCAAATGAATTCGCGGCCCGTTTAACGCCAGACAATCGATTTGTCGTTTTTACATCCGACCGAGCGTTTCCCGGCCAAGCTGTGGGCTTAATGCAGGTGTGGTACCTGCCGGTTAGCCGTATCGCAGCCTTCAATACACTTTTTTGAGGCTGGAAAGCGCTTTGCACCCTGGCAGCGGTTTGCAATCTAAAGTTCTGCAGAATGCAAAAACCTATTTGCGCTTTTTAGTCTTTGTTGCAGACACCGGCGCGACCTTTGCCTGATCCCCGATAATTCCCTTAGCTGGGCAAATTTTAAAAACCGGGCAGCGTTTGCAGCCTACTGCGATTGCGACGGGGCAAATTTTCATGCGCGTTTCTTCGTTTTGTTGGAGCGCACAGCTTAGTCCTATTTTCGCCATATCTAAGTGGCCTGCGCCATAGCCGCGTGAAATTCACACGGCTATGGCTGATGCAAATTATTGCGCCCACTTTACCGAGAAAAGCCAAGTGCGTTCTGGCGTATTAAAGCCGCTTGCCAGCTCGTACTCGCGGTCAAATAGATTTTCGATCTTGGCCTGCACCGACCACGCCGGTGCAATTTGATAGCTTAGCGACACATCCGCTAAACCATAGCCTGGCAAAGTTGCGCCAAAATCTTCACGTGAGGAATAACCAAAGCCATCCAGCGAGACATTGAACGCATCTAACTCACAGTTCGCGTGCGCGCCAATTTTGCGTTTTGGGCGGCGCAGCAAAGTCTGATCGTTACTCAGATTGCGTGGATCTTGCAACGTGATATCGCCGCTGACTTTGCAGCCGAACAGCTCAGATTCGGCCGACAACTCCACGCCATCAATCGCTGCGCGCTCAATATTCTCTGCACTAAACACTTGGCCACCGCTGAAACTAATCAAATCCGCAATGCGTGTACGAAATGCGCGCAGACGCACTTTTGATGCTGCACCAAAGCTTTTATCAGCGCCAATTTCAAACGAATGTGAGCGCTCAGGATCCAAATTTTCATTACCCGCGAATAAGCCGCCAAAACCGGGGGAATACAGCTCGTTTAAATTGGGCGCCCTAAAGCCTTGGCCGAAATTCGCGAATACGCGTGCTGACTGAAACTGATAGCCCCACGCAGCAGAAAAACTACCGTGTAAACCAAACTGCGAATCATCGTCCGCGCGTACTGAAGCTTCAAGTTCATGCCCCGCCAAGGGCGTTGCAAAGCGCGCGAACGGCGCGATCAACGTACGCTTTTCGCCACCTGCGCTGCCTTCTTCAGAGGCGGTGTTGAGGCCAAAGGTAAGCGCCTTACCGCCATCCAAAGTTAAATCATGTTGCCAATCACCCTGCAAACGCCGCGTGCGAAAAGTTGAGAAAAATACTGGGGTGTCAATCACTTCAGAGGCGTAACCCAGGCGAAAAGTTTGCGTATGGGTTTCGGAGTTTTCATACACAGCAGTGATGCCAAATTGACGCTGCACAAGCTGCGAGCGGCCATCGTCAAATTCGACGTCGGTGCTGCTACGTAAAGCGTTTGCGCGGAAATTCAATTGCTCATTTGCTTGCGTGTCAGCACTAATTAGTGCGCGTTCGGCATATGTGCCGTCGCGATCCGGATCAAAGCTAAAACCGTTGATATTTTGCGATGAGAAACCTTGACTGCCACGCCGACTCACAGCAATACCGACACCACCGCGTTCGGTGCGATAGCCGTGGCTGGCGCTTAATCGAAAGCTGTCGTAGCGCGATACGCCAACTTCAACGCTGGGCGAAGCCGGTGCGCGGGTAAAAATTTGAATAACGCCGCCAATTGCATCCGAGCCGTACAGCGCCGCCAGCGGCCCACGCACTAGCTCAATGCACTCAATCAACTCAATGGGTAAGCCTTCAAAGGCGTAAGCGCCAGAATTGGCACTGGCCACGCGCACGCCATTAATGAGCACGAGTACGTGATTTGAGTTGGTGCCACGTAAAAAAACGCTAGTTTGGCTTCCAGGGCCACCGGTTCTGGACAAATCGACGCCAGCAAAGTGACGCAGCAACGTGACCGTGTCCTGCGCCTGGATGCGTTCAATATCTTCGCGGGTGAAAACTGTGACCGACGCCAACGCGGTGTCGACCGCCTGCGGGCGCTTCGCTGCAGTTACGACGCTGGCTAAGGTGGGCTCGGCGGCAAACGCGGGCAGCGCAAAAACAGCGCCTAGCGCGATCAAAAGTATAGTCTGCTTCATTAGTTTATAGCCTTCAAAAACGTGCGCACCCGCACGGGGTTGCAACGCGAAAAGCTAAGCGAACAGTAGAAATTTGCAAGGCGGTGCCTTAGCAAATGCCACAAGCCGCCGACGCCCACCGCGTTGCTGTTGTTGTTTTGCGCAGGCACAAAAATGCCGGCAAGCGTGTTGAAGGCCGGTCTCCGGGCTGATGAGTGCGTTTTTGAGCGTGCTCAACTCGCCAAAACGCGTGAACCTTCCCAGGGAATTAAGGGCTAAAACTCTTACCCCAGTGGCGAAGACGCGTTTTGATGCTCACTTACCGTTGCGGGGGCAGCGCTGGCTTCTGACCAGCTTCCCGTTTCACCCCAAGCCCGCGTCGCCGCACACTTAGGACACCTTCAACGCGCCGAGTTTGTCGTGCGTGTGAAGAAAACACAAACATGCACTTCGCTATACTTCGCATTCCTTCAGCCTAAAATACAAAAACCATGCATAAGTTATTGATTAGTATCGCCTTATCGATCAGCGTTGCACACGCTGCGCCGTTCACACTGAGCAGCCCAGACTTGCCTAAGGGAAAACCAATCTCGGAAAATTTCGTGTTTTCCGGCTTTGGCTGCAGTGGCAAAAACCTTTCCCCGGCACTCAGTTGGGCAAACGCGCCTGCAGGCACAATGAGTTTCGCGCTTCTGGTGCACGACCCGGATGCACCCACAGGCGGCGCCGGTTGGTGGCACTGGGTTTTGCTCAACTTACCTGCCAGCTCAACCGGCTTGGCGCAGGGTGTAGGCAGTGCAGATGGTAAACAACTGCCAGCCGGCGCCTTACAGGTTAGCACCGATTTTGGCGCGCCTGGCTGGGGTGGCCCATGCCCTCCGGTGGGCGACAAACCGCATCGCTACAACTTTACGATTTACGCGCTGAAAACCGAGAAGCTCGAAATAGCGCCGGGTTCAACCGCAGCGCTAGCGGGATACATGGTGAATGCCAATGCCTTGGCCAAAGCGAGTTTGACCGCGACTTATGGGCGGGCGAAATAATCGATTTGGGCGCAGAACTGTATTTTCATACCGCCCCAGCCATCAGTTCCCGGCCAATCAACATCTGACGAATTTCGTTGGTTCCCGCGCCAATCTCATAAAGCTTGGCGTCACGAAGTAGACGCCCAGTTGGGTAGTCATTGATGTAGCCGTTGCCGCCCAAGGATTGAATCGCCTCCAGCGTCACGGTTACCGCTGAGCGCGAAACATGCAGCAGGCAGCTGGCCGCGTCGACGCGCGACTTAATGCCGCTGTCGTAATCGCGCGCCACTTGATACGCGTACGCGCGGCTGGAGGCGAGCATCGTATACATATCGGCAAGCTTGGCTTGCATGATGCCGAAGCTGCCAATGGGCTGATCGAATTGTTTGCGTTCGCGCAAATAGGGCAGGGTGATATCGAAAGCCGCCTGCATCAGGCCAATCGGCCCGCCGGAAAGCACCAAGCGCTCGGTGTTGAGCCCACTCATCAGTACTTTTACGCCCTGGCTCACTTCGCCCAGCACGTTTTCCACCGGTATTTCGCAGTTCTCAAACACCAACTCACAGGTGTTGGAGCCCCGCATTCCCAACTTATCTAGCTTTTGCGCCGTACTAAAACCCTTCATGCCCTTTTCGACAATAAAAGCCGTCATCGTGCGCGAGCCGTTTTCCTTGCCGGCGGTGCGCATATAAACCACCAGTGTGCTGGCCTCTGGGCCATTGGTGATCCACATTTTGCTGCCATTGGCAAGCCAAAAATCACCGTGTAGTTCCGCCCGACAGGCCATTGAACCGACCACGTCAGAACCTGCGCCCGGCTCGCTCATGGCCAGCGCGCCGACGTGCTCACCGCTGCATAATTTTGGTAAATATTTTTCACGCTGGGCTGGCGTCGCGTTATTAAAAAGATTTTGCACGCATAGGTTGGAATGTGCGCCGTAGCTCAAACCGACCGAGCCAGACGCGCGCGAAATTTCTTCTAATGCGATCAGGTGCGCGGTGTAACCCAGTTCTGAACCGCCGTATTCCCCAGGCAGCGTGATGCCCAATAAGCCCATATCGCCTAATTTGCGCCACAAATCTGGCGGAAAAGTATTGGTTCGATCGATCTCATCGGCGCGCGGTGCAATTTCACTTGCGGCGAACTTAGCCACCGTATCGCGCAGCAAATCCAGATCAACACCCAACGAAGGAATGCGCATAGAGATCGAAACCGAAAAGTTAAGTGGGCTTGAGTATGCCAGCGGGCGGCGCAACTCGCACGAAAAACGCGCGTGCGAAAAACGCGTGTGCGAAAAAGACTTGCGCGCGCCGAACTACGGTTTCAGACTAAGGCACTTAAATTTGTAACCTTTTGGAGTTGCCATGCTTGTTAGCCGTGCCCGCCAGATCGGCGTTTTTGTTTTGACCGCATTCCTCGCGCTTATGAGCGTCGGTTGCGACGATACCGCAACCGTTGCGACGCAAAAGACCATTAGCGTTCCTAGTTCTGATCAAGATGTCGAATGGAAGCAGTTCGTCGATTCTGTTGCGCGAAGCAAAAGAATCAAAGGCAAAACAAAGTCTATTTACGTGCGCTTTTTAGCAACCACGGAAGACACCAAAGGCCATTTGCGCGACACCCAACAGTCTTTTAGCCGTGGTGTGGCGCCGGGTACTTTATTGGTATTTGGCTCGTATAACTCACGCAATATGGCGGATTTGCTGGTAGATGCGTTCAACACCGAGTACATCGACGGCAAACTGAGCGGCGCGCGTTTAGTATTTGTTGGCCAACGCACGGACGAGGCGCGGGTGAAAGCGGCCTCTGTCAAATCCGGCGTTACCTTTGAATTTTATCCGGTTGATTGATCGGCGAAACGCGGGCGCACTGGTTGCGGTTTTTACCGCATCAGTATGCATATCAACGCCGATTTTCGCAGCACGTAATAAAATTTATAGCTGCAACGATGCCAGCGGCGCGCGCGTGTTTCAAGATAAGCCTTGTGGCACAAGCTTGAAACCGTGGGAGCGCGATTTGACGGATCGCACGCGCTGGACAAATCCAGTGCGCACCGGCGCCGGTTGCTCGGTGCGCTCGCCAAGTGTTGCGCTGACGTGGTTGCGTGTTGACGCCCCGGTTAACTTTGAGGGCGGCGTCGCGCTAGTGCTGAATGCTGACGAGTCAGGGATCGCCGCTGCGATCGTCGTCGAAGCGGCTTGGCCAGCGAACAATCCAAGCGAATCTATCGCGCCGAAAGTAAATGCTAACGCGCAAAACTTAGTGCCTCCCTTTGTAGCATCCGCAGACGCAAGCGCCCAGCCCAGCCCATCGAGTAAAGCGCAAACCAGCCGCAGGCTCGAGCTTTCCGGAAATATCGCGGGCCAAGCCATTGTTCCCGATGGCCAAAGTGAATTTGTCGTCGATAGCATGGACGACCCGACCCGTATGCGTTACGGCTATCGGCAAACATCGGACTTATTGCGTGCGCTTAAGCGCGCCGCCGCGCTAAAATTTCGGCTAACGCTGCGCAGCCCAGAAGTTGCGGTGATCAGCGGCAGTCTTGAGCTCAACGGTCTAGAAGCGGCGGTTGATGCGCTAACGCGCTGCGCCGAGCGATAGCACTGCCAGCTTAATTCGGCGAACTCACCGGCCGATCACGACAACTTTGTTCTGGTGCCGTTTCGCGATTAGGGTTTTCGGGGATTTTTTGAAATTCCAACGCCAATCGTTGCGCCATAAATACGTTACCTGCGACACCAGTATGAGCAAAATCAATATAAATCGGGCCGCTGTTAACATCAAATAGTGTGTCCAAAACCAGCACATCCGGCGCAGGCGCGTCAGTAAGTAGCATTTTTAGCGCGCGCGTCGTCGCCAACTGCAAATCCCGATGCCGTGCCAAGCTGCTGCCGATCACGCCATGTTCTTCATCGGTGGGCTGCGCTTTATCAAATATGCTCGGTTGCCAAACGAACAGCACGTCTATGCCATTCGCCGCTGCTAGCGCGCGCGTTTGCCGTACCACCGCCAAGTAGTTGCGCGCCACTTGCTGCGCCAAATCCAAAACAACCGGCTCGGGCTGTATTCCATGCAAACGCGCGTTTAGCAAACGCAGTCCATCCATGCGTTCGAGCATCGCGGCAGCAAAAGCATCGCCGCTGCGCGTCACGTTAAATTCGGCTTGACGATTGCTTTCGTTCTGCGGCGCGCCTGCAATGCCAGACTGCAACGCCGCATAGACATCGTTTACGCCATCCACAAAGACCGCGACATTTGGACGCGCCGCATCAGGGCAGCGCAGGCTGGCCATGAACGCCAATTGCGATTGCGTGCTGACGTAGCCAGTTTCGCCGAAATTAAGCACTTGCGCCGCCGCTGCGCGTGCAAGTTCGGATGCCAGCGTATGCGCGTCACTGACGCCCGTGCCCCACACGGTGGAGCCGCCAAACAGCCACACTGAGCGCTGATTTTTTACCGGAGCTGGATTAACCGTGGCACGAAACCCGTGCGCGTCCACATGAATTAGCTTGCCGGAATAGGGTTTGCGGCGAAAATAAACATAGGGCTGCCACTGCGTTTCACGGGCGGCTTCATGCTCTTGCCAATAGCCGCGTTCACTACCGTTTGCCGCCATATTTTCACGCGCCACAGTGAATGCTGAGGCGTCAACGCGCAAAGACTTCGCTGGCTTGAGCGCAACGCGCAAAACCGCATCGCACAACGCCAAAGCGAATAGCGCCACGCCGATCGTCAGCCAAATAACAGCTAAGAAATAGCCAGCGCGCTTGAAAACCCGGAACCTACTCGGATCTATAACCTCGAGCTCCGCCGCAGCCGGGCGATTAAATTGCGGCTCGCTCAACCGAAAAACTCTCGCCGCAGCCGCATTCACCGGTCGCATTCGGGTTGTTAAAGATAAACGTCGAATTCAAACCTTGGCGTTGGAAGTCAATCTCGGTGTTTTGAACCACCGCTAAGGACTTGGCATCAACATAGACCTTGACGCCGTCCTGCTCAAAAACGCTGTCATCGTTGGAGGTGGATTTCGCAACGTCTACGACATATGCCCAGCCCGAGCAGCCGACCTTTTTGACGCCAAACCGCAGGCCCAAAGCCTCCGCATCGCTCGCAGTGAACTGCTGTACGCGTGCTAGTGCAGCAGGGGTCAGTTGAATAGACATATTGGGTTACTCAGCATTCGTTGGATCAGAGTCAAATGGTAGCAGCTGGATGAAAAGTCAAGTTAAGAAGTCACGTTCCGGGTGCGATTCAAACTGATCTGAAAACGTGACGTTTTCCGGGAATCCGGGGTTTCGTCATTGCGAACGCAGTGAAGCAATCTCAACACGCCTCGACTAAAAGGCGAGATTACTTCGATACGCTCGCAATGACGAGGTTCGTAGTCTTTCGGCCACGTTGCAAACGTATACATACGATTTTCGAGCAAAACCTCCAAATTGAAGCTTTGACTGCGGTTAGAGTGCGTCACGTTGCTGCACGCACCCCACAATTTGGCTTATCTCTGGGAGGAGTTTGTTATGTCTTGGAACCTGAAATTTGTTGTGCCCGCACTCGCGTTGCTCGGTGCTGCCGCACAACCTGCACGGGCCGACGTCATTTTGCACGCTTTCAATTGGCGCTATGCCGATGTAACGGCGCGCGCCGCAGCAATTCAAAGCGCCGGCTATAAAGTTGTGTTGGTGGCACCCGCGTACCGATCCGAAGGCTCAGCGTGGTGGGCGCGCTACCAACCGCAGGACTATCGCGTTATTCAACATCCACTGGGTGACACAACGACGTTTAAAGCCATGATCGCAGCGCTGAACCAACGCGGTGTTCGAGTTTATGCCGACGTATTACTCAATCACATGGCAAACGAAGCGGCGCAACGTCCAGATCTGAACTACCCGGGCCAGCGCATCCTCAATCTTTACAGCGCGAGCAGCAGCTATTACGCCACGCAAAAACTGTTCGGCAATTTGGCGAATAATTTTCTGAGCGCGAGTGATTTTGGCCCGACGCGCTGCATAACCAATTACAACAATAGCTATGAAGTGCAGACTTATAGACTGTGCGGCGGCGGCGCTGATGTTGGGCTGCCGGACTTGACTGCGAATAGCTACGTGATCGCGCAGCAGCAGGCGTATTTGCGCGCGCTGAAAAGTTTAGGCGTGAAGGGTTTTCGTATCGACGCGGCGAAGCACATGCCGAACTATCACTTGAATCAGGTGCTAAACGCCGATATTAAGTCCGGCATGCATGTGTTCGGCGAGCTAATAACTTCCGGTGGTGCAGGCTCTGGCGAATACGATAATTTTTTAAGCCCGTATTTGCGCGACACCGATCACTCAGCCTACGATTTTCCGTTGTTTAACTCGATCCGCAGCGCTTTTAGCCCGGGCGGCTCGATGAATACTTTGGTCGATCCAGGCGCGTATGGGCAAGCGCTTGCTGGCCCGCGCGCAGTCACGTTTACCGTTACCCACGATATTCCAAACAACAGCGGCTTTCGCTATTTGATTATGGATGCTACCGATGAAACCCTGGCCTACGCATACATTTTAGGCCGCAACGGCGGCACCCCGATGGTGTATTCCGATAACAACGAAAGCAACGACAACAGCCGTTGGGTGAATGCCTATCAGCGTGCGGATTTGAGCAAGATGATCGGTTTTCACAACAGTATGCAGGGCACCGATATGCAGGAGCTGTCGAACGGTGCATGTCATTTGATCTTTCGACGCGGCAATCCAGGCATCGTCCGCATCAACAAATGCGGCAGCGCCGTCAACGCCAGTGTCAATATGAATAACAGCGTATTGTGGTGGAGCGTTAACTACACCGACGTACTCGGCAGCGGCAGCGTGGTCAATATTCAAAACGGCAATTACACGTTTAATCTGCCAGCGCGAAGTGCAAGGATGTGGAAGCGTTGAGCTAAACCGAGTTTCGTCTTTGCGAAAGCAGCGAAGCTATTTTGGCGTTTATAGCTAGATTGCTTCGCTGCGCTCTCCATGAACCTCGCAAAAAAAGTATCGTCATTGCGAACGCAGTGAAGCAATCTAAATGCCCCGCGCATGAAATACGAGATTGCTTCGCTTCGCTCGCAATGACGAGGGTTATGGTTCCTCAACAGCGGCGCCGAGGCTGAAACTCGCAAAGACGAGGCTCACGGTCTGCCACCGCATTTTTTGTAAGCATGGCTTGGCTTGCGATTTAACAATACCGCCCCGCGTATTATCTAGCCCCGCACAATTCCAGGCTAAAGCGTATGAACGCCAACGTCACAGTCGCATCGCTGGTTTTAGTTATTGCTTGCGGTGCCGCTCAAAATGCCAACGCGGTGACCTTGCCGCAATTCCCACCTGGCGCGGTTTGGCGTCAGCCTGTGGACGCAGCGACACTGCACCCTAATTCGCAAGTGATGCTAGATCGTTTGACGTTCGTTGGCGGCTTTGGCTTTGGCCGCATGCAAATCGATTTTGGCTTTTATGTGTTGTGTGCGGATACCAACACGCCGATGGTGGCGACCGTGGCAATTCCGGAGGATCCAGATCCCTATTTTTCACCCGATTGCGAAGCCCTCGGCAGCACGATACCCCTTCCAGCAGGCGGCGCAATTGAAAGCCAGCCCGGCTATAGCTGTGACAATTTCGCCGATGACTGCCATTTAATCGTCGTGCGTGGACCTACATTATTTGAGAACTATCGCAGCAACGTCGTAGCAAATCAGCTGCAATCCCAGTGTTTAGTAAAGTGGAATTTAGCGGCAGTCTATGGTGCGAAAGGCCGGGGCGAACATTGCACCAGCGCCGACGCTGCGGGTTTTCCCATCGCACCGATGTTGTTTAACGCCGACGAGGTAAGTGCTGCGATCGCCCGCCCGAATGGCGATTTGGGCCACGCGATTCGGTTTATTTACCGAACGCGCGCATGGCAAGTGATGCCAGCCTAGGTGGCGTTTCCGGCAGGCTTTACGTACGCCCTGCCAGCCACGCAGGCGGGCCGTCTGGGCCGGTAGACAGTGTGCCCTATGGCGCTAGGCTTCGGCTCAAAGCAGGTTTCGATATCAGCGCCTACAACCCAGCGGCGCAGGTAATTCTGCGCACACTCAAGCGTTACGGCATGGTGCTTGCAGATGGCGGCTCGGTCGCATTGACCGCCGAAAATGACCGCTTTACCACGGTCAAATGGGCCGATTTGGGCATTAATTCGCGTACCTTTGATCAGCAGGTGCCAGCCGCGAAGGTATTTGTGGGTGACTTTGAAGTCATTGATACTGGCGCGCGCATCGCAGAAACTTATGAATGTGTACGCGAGCCAGAACCCAGTGACAGTGACGCGCTGTTTCGATCAGGCTTTGAAAATTTGTAATGGCTAACAATAATCAATGACCAAATTAGGCTATGAATTCACCCGCGCCATTACGCGCGCCCCCAGTGCCAGCATTGTGCATGGCCTACGCGCTAA
This sequence comes from Rhodanobacteraceae bacterium, assembly GCA_043750875.1. Taxonomy (GTDB): domain Bacteria; phylum Pseudomonadota; class Gammaproteobacteria; order Xanthomonadales; family SZUA-5; genus JANNYA01. The sequence goes on along the minus strand of JAYVAQ010000280.1, from coordinate 2,846 downwards.
GGATATTGGCGCACCAGATTTGCACCGCATGCAAGCATCGCATCGCGACTACATCAGCGCGTTGCGCGACGCTGGCCTGGCCGTGACCGAGCTTGCAGCGCTGGCAGACTTTCCTGATTCGGTTTTTGTAGAAGACACCGCACTGTGTTTGCCCGAAGGCGCGGTGCTAATGCGGCCGGGTGCACCCTCGCGCGCAGGCGAGGTCGCACACATGGCGCCGACGTTGCGTGGTCTTTACGATCAGGTCTTGCAGATCAACGGGCCGGGGTTTATCGAAGGCGGCGATATTTTGGTCAACGTCAAACAGATTCTGGTCGGGCGCTCCGCGCGCACGGACGCCGCAGGAATCGCCGAACTTGCCCAGATAGTCGCCGCTTGGGGCTACCAAGTTCAAGAGCTAATCACGCCTGAGGGTGTGCTGCACTTTAAAACGGATTGCTCGTTGCTGGACGAACGAACCGTGCTGGCGACAGAGCGTCTGGCAGCAAGTGGCTGCTTTGACGGTTACCGCGTGATTTTAACTAGCCTGGGCGAGGAAGCCGCAGCAAATGCAATTCGCTGTAATCAGCTCGTGCTGATGGCAGCAGGTTTTCCAACTACATCCGAACGTCTGCGCCAAGCCGGCTTTCATGTGCGCGAAATCGACAATAGCGAATGCGCCAAGCTCGATGGCGGCATGTCGTGTTTGTCACTGCGGTTCTAGGCAATTCCAGCAAAGTTGTCGAAACTAATTCTACGGAGCATGCAAATGGCTGAGAACAAAACCAAAGCGACGGTTGCGAGCGTGAACGATCATCTAGAAGCCATCGTTGATGAGTCAGCGCGCCAGGACTGCGATTCTTTAGTAAAAATCATGAGCAAAATCACTGGGCAAGCCCCAAAAATGTGGGGGCCAACCATTATTGGCTTTGGTAGTTACCACTACAAATACGCAAGCGGGCGCGAAGGTGACGCGTGCCTCGCCGGCTTTGCCTACCGAAAACCTTCACTGTGCATTTATTTGTTCTGTGAGGAGTCCGGCCAAGAGCAAGACGCGCTGCTGAAAAAACTGGGCAAACATAAAATGGCTAAATCCTGCCTATACATTCGTCGGCTTAGCGATGTCGATAGCAATATCCTAGAACAGCTTGTCGCTGATTCAGTGGCTATAGCGCAGCGGTGCTATGGCTAGCAGCGCTGGCAATTTTTTAGCAGCTAATCGCCTGCGTCAATTCGATCCAACTTGGTGGTGCGGGTGCAATGTATTCCTGCTCGGCGGCGATGCCGCGCTGAATGTCGACGCGGTCCAGTTGCGGCGCGATATCGCACAACAAATCCAGCACATAGGCGCGCAAAACACGATCTTGTGGCAATACCGCCCAGCTAATGCAGCTCACGATCACAGACGGTAGTTGCAGCACCACCAGATCGTGATCCACGCGCGCGCTGATCGCCATTTCCGCCAGAATGCCGACGCCCAAACCGGCACGTGTGTAGGTTTTAATTAGATCCGCTTCACTGGCGGTCATTGCGATATTGGGCGCGTAACCGGCACCTAAAAAACCGCGCTGCAACGACGAATCGGCGCGCAGCGTAGATTCATAGCTGATAATTGGATGCTGCGCCAGCGCTTCGATGCTCAATGGCCCCTGCGTGCTGGCAAGCGGATGCTGTTTTGGCACAATCGCGATCCGTTTCCAGCGATAAAGTGGGATCGCGAAACCACCCTGCGGCGTTGCGCCTGAGGTGCTAATGATCGCGACATCTGCCTGATCCGAATTCAGACTGCGCAATACTTCGCCTTCGTCTTGTGACTGCAAATGCACGCTGACGCCAGGATATTTGTTTTTAAGTAAAGTGATCGGGTGCGGCAACACATAGCGTGCTTGCGTGGGCGTGGTAACGATAGTTAGCTTACCGTGCTGTTCGGTGCGTTCGTTCGCGGCATAAGCGCGGATATTGCGGGCTTCCAACACCATACGCCGCGCATGCACCAATACTTGCGCGCCGCCCGGCGTGATGCTTTCTAAGCTGCGGCCTTTACGGGTAAACAGCAAAAAACCCAGCGATTCTTCCAACAATTTGAGCTGTTTTGACAGCCCAGGCTGGGTCGCGTGCACGCGCTCAGCGGCCAAAGTAATGTTGAGCCCGGAATCGCTAATAGCTATTAAATATCTGAGCTGAGTGAGTGTCATTTTAGGTATTTGGTTTTTATGTCATTGCAGCGTATAGACGTCTAAACGTCCGATATAATAACCATTCGTTATCTGCTTTATGCAATTTCTTATTTTTGTTTGTGCCCAAGCGTTCATAAGCTCCCACATCGCGTCCGAGTAATTCCTCCAGATGAGTCAAACAGCAGCGCCGCTATTCCCAGTATTTCTAGACTTGCGCGGCAAAATCGTGCTGGTCGTTGGCGGCGGCGTGGTCGCGAAGCGTAAGGTTGCCAGCCTGTTGGAAGCGGGTGCAGACGTTTGGGTCGGCGCACCATCGCTTGATGCTTCCTTGCAAGAATTACTCGCCGCAGGCCGCATTCGCCATCTGGCCGGAAGTTTCGAGCTCTCTTGGTTTGACAGCTTGAGCATTTGGCTAGTCATTGCTGCCACGGATCAGGGCGACATCAATGAGCAAGTCGCGCTTGCGGCGAGCGCGCGTAAGATTTGGGCGAATGTCGTAGACGATGTCGCACTCACTGCATTTCACATGCCCGCGCGCGTTGAGCGTGGGCCATTGCAAATCGCCATCTCAAGCGGCGGCGCAGCGCCGATGTTGGATATAGTGTACAGGGAAGCAACACGATCAATACAGCGGATAGTTTGTTGTTTAAAAAAGAAAGCCTAAAGAAGTTTCAAAACGGTCTTCGCCAT
>JAYVAQ010000279.1:0-2795 GCA_043750875.1 Rhodanobacteraceae bacterium | reverse complement strand
GCCTCGGTGCGGTCGCTAATTCCCAGCTTTTCCAAAATCTGGCTGACATAGCCTTTTACGGTGCCTTCGGTTAGGCCCAGCTCACGCGCGATTTCTTTGTTACTTTTGGCTTTCGCAATTAGGCGCAAAACCTCGCGCTCGCGAGGCGCCAAACGGGCCACGAGCAATTCTGGCTCCGGTACTGCTTCGCGCAAAATCGCGCGTACGTTCGGGTGAATGCACGGCACGTTCCGGTGCGCTGCCAGTACCGCGTGATGCAGCTCTGCCGACAGCGCATCCTTAGTCAGATAGCCGATCGCACCGGCTTCAAGCACTGCGCGCACTTGCGGGGCATCGGCAAAGCTGGAAAAAATGATCACTTGTACGGTTGGTAATTTCATACGCAGGCTACGAATGGCGTCCACAACGCTCATGCCCGGCATGCGTAGATCGCTAATCACGACATCGGGGCGCATTTGCTCAACCACGGCCAAGGCGGCGCTGGCGGACGCGGCTTCGCCGACTACTTCCAAATCCGAGAAGTCTTCCAATACCGCGCGCAGGCCTTCGCGCACCACGGCGTGGTCATCAATCAGCATGATGCGTATTTTTTCGCTCATAAATTTCCCGCAGTAAGCGCAGCGATATTGGTTTTTTCCGACCGTGCGGGTGCCAGCATGATGGTGCGATCTCGACGTGGCAGCGCTGCTTCAATTTGGGTGCCGCGCGGGCTGACCGCGGTGATACGCAATGCGCCCCCAAGCGCGGTCATGCGCGATCGCATCGTGCCTAAGCCTAATCCTTTGTAATTCGGCTGTGGTGTGACACGTTCGCCTTTAGCGCTGCCCATGCCGCGACCATCATCAGAAATGCGCAAAAGAACAATGCGCTCCGTGACACTGGCGCTGACCGTCAGATTGCGGGCATTGGCATGCCGAATCACATTGGAAACGGCTTCCTGACACAGTCGATACAGCGCTTCCTCATGCGTAATATCTTGTGCTGCGTAGTTTTCAAACTGCATGTGCAATTGCAGCGTTTCCGGAATCATCGAGGGTAAAAGGCGCTCGAGTGCCGCTGATAGCCCACCTTCACGCAAACGTTCTAAACCTAAAAACGACTGCCCGGTTCTAGAAATCGCCACTGCGTCAATGGGCTTGAGTTCACGCAGCAAGCTGCGCAATTCCGCGAATGCGGTTTGCGCCAGCTCGTGAATACGCCCGGCGCGGCGTTCGCCTTCCACAGCGTCACGCTTGTAAGTTTGCGGCAGCGTTTGCGTCAACAGGCTGATCGAGGAAACTAGCTGCGTGACATTGTCATGCAGCTCACCGGCCAAACGATTGCGCTCGCTGAGCACCGCCATCGCGCGCGTTTGTTCGTTGAGTCTGGCGTTCGCGATCGCCAAGCCTAAATGGTCGGCGATAAGCTCTAACGATTGCCGATCAAAATAATCAAATGGCGTATTGCCCTCGACATTGATCACGCCAAGCACCTCTAGCCCCTGCAGGATTGGCACAGCCAATTCGGCGCGCGGTGCTTTAACGCCCGGTGGATTGACATAGCGCGGATCGTTCGCAACATCGTTCACCAGCTGTGATTTGGCTTCGCGCGCCGCCGCGCCCATAATGCCGCGACTAATCGGAATGCGATCCGTTTGGCGTATCGCGAGCTTGTAAGCGCCACCGCGCACTGACACGACTAGCGTATCTGGGCGCTCGGGATCAATTAGCGGAATGTCGACGCTTTCAAATTCCAAAAGTGCATGCATTGCATCGGCGGTGTTTTGCAGGATTTCGGTCAGTTCACCGCCCGCCTGGATGATTACGGCGACTTTAGCGATCAAACTGAAACGCGCGCTGCGACGCCGCTCTTCAAGATGGCGCTGGGCATTGTGAATTGCAATAGCGGCGTGGCGCGCCAGCAATTCCAGCAGCGTCACGTCGCTGTGGGAAAACTGGCGCGGCGCGTGCGCACCGATGCCAAATACGCCGACTAACACCTGCCGCCAAAGTACTGGTACGCCAATCACTTGATTGTTACTGAGCTGGGGCAAGTTGATTCCTGGCAAATCTCCATAGCGACAGCACACGGTTCTACCGGTCGCCAAAACCCGCCCGGCCAAGCCTTGACCACTGCGCATTTCCACCCCGAGTTCATGCGCGGGCATGCGATACACCGCCGCCGTGCGCACCACTTTACGTGCGCCATCGTATAGGCCTATGGTGCCGTCGTCCGCACCAATGAGCGTGCAGGCATGCTCTAAAATCAGCGCCAGTAAGTCGTCAAGTTCCAGCTCACTTGAGATCACTTCAATAATTTTTGCTAATGCATCTAAGTGACGTTGTGCGTCTAGCGCGCTGGCTGCAATTGCCGCAGGCGCGATCATCAGGCGGCGATCCCAAACACACGCGCCGCATTTAAATCAGTCGCACGTTCAAGCTCAGCCGCAGTGGTGCCGCGCAACTCGGCAATCACATTCAGAACGCGCACCAGCTGCGCGGGCTCGTTGCGCGCACCTTGAAAGCCACACAGGGGTTGATCGGGGGCGTCGGTTTCTAACAGCAGGAATTCCAGCGGCATATTTTTGACAATGCCGCGTAAACGCTGCGCGCGTGGATAGCTAACCGGCCCGCCAATACCAAGCGTAAGCCCTTGTTTAATCAAATGATCTGCCTGCTGCTGGCTGCCAGAAAAACTGTGCAGCACGCCTTTTTTGATGCCGTATTTGCGCAAGCCGCTAATCACCTCATCCAACGCCCGCCGTGCATGCAGCACCACCGGCAAATCAAAATCGCGCGCAATTTTTAGCTGTGCCT